>NZ_CAJOJM010000005.1:0-60910 GCF_905234905.1 Methanobrevibacter sp. UBA188
ATAGGTTCGATTTCTACTTCTCCTTTAGCCATTGGGATTGCTGCTCTGGATGCTGCAGCTGAACCTTGTGCTACGGAGTCAGGAATATCTTTAGGACCTTGTGCTACACCAGCAATGTAAACACCATCAGTTAAGGTGTCAACAGGTCTGAGTTTAGGGTGAGCTTCCATGTAGAATCCGTCTGCAGATCTGGAGAGACCTAAGGTTTGTCTGAGTTCGTCAGATCCTGCAGAGTGTTCGAGACCTACACTTAATACAACGAGGTCGTAAGTGTATTCGGTTACTTTACCGAGTAAAGTGTCTTCTGCTCTGATAGTTAAGGTTAAGTCATCGTTTTCGAAGATTTGTGCAGGTTTACCTCTGATAAATTCAATACCGTATTTTTCTTGAGATGTTTTGTAGAACTCTTCGTATCCTTTACCGAATGAACGGATATCCATGTAGTAACAGGTTACTTCGGTATCAGGTTCGTGGTCAATACATAATTGAGCGTTTTTCATGGAGTACATACAACATACTCTGGAACAGTATGGTTTACCGATTTGTTCATCTCTTGAACCGACACAGTGGATGAATGCTACACGTTTAGGTTCGATACCGTCGGAAGGTTTGATTACGTGACCACCGGTAGGTCCGGATGCGTTAATCATCCTTTCAATTTCCATAGCGGTAATAACGTTTGAGAAACGTCCGTATCCGTATTGGTAAATGCTTGAAGGATCGAATGGGTCGTAACCGATAGCAGCTACAATAGTACCAACTTCTAATTCAATTTCAGTAGGTTGTTGGTTGTGGTCGATTGCGTCTGGTCCACATGCTTGTACACATAAGTTACATTCGATACAGTAATCTTTATCGATAGTTGCACATAATGGTACAGCTTGAGGGAATGGAATGTAAGCAGCTTTTACCATACCTACACCTTCGTCGTAGTAGTTAGGTATTTCAATAGGACAAGCTTCTTGACATGCACCACATCCAGTACATAAATCTTCATCTACGTATCTTGCTTTTTTCTCTACGGTTACTTTGAAGTTTCCGATGTATCCGTCTACTTCAGTTACTTCAGCGTAAGAGATCAATTCGATGTTTTCGTGTTTGGAACAGTCTACCATTTTAGGTGCTAAAATACACATTGAACAGTCGAGAGTTGGGAATGTTTTATCTAATTGTCCCATTCTTCCACCAATGGTTGGGTTTCTTTCTACCATGTAGGTTTTGAAGCCCATGTCACCTAAATCTAATGCTGTTTGGATACCAGCTACTCCACCACCGATAACTAATGCTTTGTTATCTACAGCTACTTTGGTAGCTTCTAATGGTTCGAGTAATCTTGCTTTAGCAACAGCCATACGGGTTAAGTCTTTTGCTTTTTCGGTAGCTTCTTCTGGTTGGTTCATGTGTACCCAGGAGTCTTGTTCTCTTAAGTTAGCAAATTCAAATAAGAATTTGTTTAATCCAGCTTCTTCTACGCATCTACGGAAAGTAGGTTCGTGAAGACGAGGGGAACAAGCTGCTACAACAATTCTGTTTAAGTTTTTCTCTTTGATGTCTTCTTGAATCATTGCTTGACCAGGGTCAGAACACATGTATTTGTAATCAGTTGCGTGAACTACACCAGGTAAGGTCTTAGCATATTCAGCTACACTAGGACAGTCTACGACTCCACCGACGTTTACACCACAGTGACAGACGTAAACTCCTATCCTTAATTCTTCGTTATTATTTTCTTCTGCCATTTTATTTTTCTCCTTGTACAAGTCGTGAAAAATATCTAATATATATAAAAATTGCAATTTTTAAAACAAGTAGTGAAATTTTACATAGTATTAGATATACTAATGTAGTAAGTCCACATTTATAAAGCTTTCTAAAGAATTTGTAGAGTAATGTTTATATACTAGAAAATAAATTCTGAATAAAAACTCAATTGGAATTAAAAAACAAATTATTATACATTTATAAGTATAAATAAAATATTTTAATAAATTAAATTAAAAATAAAGAATTTTAATTAAAATAATTTATTAAAATTTTTACTATAAAATCATGATAATTACAGGTAGTGTAATCAAAGAGATTACAGTGTTGATTAATATGCAATCCGATGTCAATTGATAATCAAGATTATAAGTAATTGCAAGTATCAATGACAACATTCCAGAAGGCATTGCGGCCTCAACAATTGCAACTGTATACTGCAAATCTGAAAGCCCTAAAAATAATACAACAATAAATGCGATTGCTGGGAAAAACAGCAATTTCATTATAGAAGTAAAAGCCACCATGGATTTGCTTCTTGAAAGACCAGCTAGATCAATTGATAAACCCAATGAAATCATAATTAAAGGAATGGCACCATTACCCAAATAATTAACAGTATTATTTAAGACAGGTCCTATAGGAACATTTAAAATATTTAGCCCCAAACCAAAAACGATAGCCCATAACGGTGGAAAAAGAGCAATTTTACGAATGGCCTTCTTAACAGTTCCCCCAAATTTAATAACTAAAACAAATGACAGTATCAAAAAGATACACATTGTTGCTATATCACAAAATATTGCTCTTAAAAAGCCTTCATGACCAAAAATGCCCAAATTTACTGGATATCCCATAAATGCAGTATTTGCAATCATTACTGTAACGAGAACACTCCATAACTTCTTATCATCATAGCCCAATTTTTTCAATATTAAAAATGAAACCAATCCTGTGACAAATGAACTGATTAAAATAACAAAAGGCAGAATACCTAATTTGGGAATTAATGATAAATCTGAAGAATAAAGTGCAGAAAAAATCATGCAGGGCAATAAAATATTCATTACAATTTTATTTAAAGGATTGATATCTTTTTCGGATAAAAAATCTATCCTTTTTAAAACATAGCCAATACCAATCATTAAAATAATTGATAAAATAGTAATTTCAATTTCATTCATATATAATAATTAAACGATTTAATATAAAAAATTAATTAAAAAAAAAAGAAAAGGAAAAATTAACTAACGATACCTTCGCTAGTAATTTTAAATACACATTCACCTTCAGGCAAATGAGGACTGTCAACTAAACGAGCAATTCTTTTACCTGCCAATCCTTTTTTAAGCCAAATTCTATAAGTGGAAGCGTGACCTAATACGTGTCCACCAATAGCTTTGGTAGGACTTCCAAAGAATGAATCAGGCTTAGCTTGTACTTGGTTAGTTAAGAATACTGCTACGTTATATGTATTAGCAATTTGCTGGAGTGAATGTAAATGTTGGTTTAATTTTTGTTGTCTTACAGCTAAGGACTCCCTTCCAACATATTCTGCCCTAAAGTGAGCCATTAATGAATCAACAATAACTAATCTAACATTATTCCCACTTTGAATAAGTTCATTAATTTTATCAACCATTAAAATTTGGTGAGCTGAATTGAATGCACGGGCAACATGAATTCTACTTAAAACCTCTTCGCTATCTAATTCAAAACCTTCTGCAATTTGTCTAATCCTTTCTGGACGGAAAGTATTTTCAGTATCTACAAATACGCATTCTCCGTCAAGACCTCCAAGTTCTTCTGGTAATTGAACAGTAACTGCTAATTCATGAGAAATTTGACTTTTACCTGATCCAAATTCACCAAATACTTCTGTGATGGATTGGGTTTCGATTCCTCCTCCAATCAAATCGTTGAATTCTTGACTACCTACAGTAATGTGGCCTACATCTTTTCTTCTTTCATCAACTTCCAAAGCTGTTTCAAAAGTAATATTTTCAGCTCTACGTGCAGCTTCAATAACTTTTTCAGCAACACCTTCTCCAATTTCTGCTTTAACAGACAATTCTTTTGGAGTAGCTGTAGCTAATCTCATCATATCAGCAAAACCTGCATCTTTTAATTTTTCTGCTGTTTTTTCACCAACACCTGGCAAATCTGCTAATTCTACCATAACAATCATTCCTTTTTAGTTGTTTAATAATATTTTGATATAATTTTTTTAGGATTTAACCTACTTTCTTCATTGTATTCATCAAAGCTAACATTAGCAATAATCTCTACTGTCAACCCGTTTAAATCTTGAAGTTTATCTTCAATACCTAATCCATCTTCAACATAATTGATAACATCTTCTTTTTTCATTTCAATTAACTCTTCAGCTAATTTATCGAAAAATGTAGCCGGAATATCACCAGTATCATCTTCGATTCTTGTAGGTATCATCAATGTGTAATTTGGTTCATCAAACGCATGTCCACAATTGTCACAAACATTTTCTTCAATAGTTGTCTCAACATTGGATCTGCAGTTAGGGCATTTTTTGAGAATATTTTTATCAGTGCCAACTTCCTTAATTGTACCGGTGACACGAATATTAGTGTCATCTTCCAATAAAGCTTCAATAGTTTTTGGAACATATATAGCTTCTTTTAATTCATCATAAGTTGGTAACTTGCTTAATTCATCTTCACTTGGTTCCAGAATTGTGGTACCTCTACCGACAACTGCTTCAATACGATTATCCATACCGATTGTCATACGTGGATTTTGTAATTTAATTGGCATTCCAACTTCCAAATCAATTTTTGCATCATCATTCCACAATACGACTCTAATAGAACCTGTGTCATCAGCAATTTCTATATTTCTAACACTACCAGTATCACCATTATCCCTATCAAAATTACGGATATCATTCAATTCTATTACTCTACCGAGGAGTATTATGTCTTCTTCATCTTCATCAACATCAGAAATTTTCTTATAGTCATAAAGTGCTTTTTCTAATGTGGATAATTCAGGAATAAACATTGCGGAAGCTTGTTCTTCTGATAACTTAATTAATCTAGAACCACTGCCAATGTTTAAATCAACATCATACATGCCGAGCCTAGTTCTGGCATTTTCAATTTGGTATGCATCACCAACTTCATATTCTTCTTCAGCACGTTCATTCCATAAGGATAATTGAACTTTTCCAGATTCATCAGCGAAAATTGCTGAGCGAACAATACCTACTGAACCGTCATCCCTTTGGAACTCATTTGTATCATTAACTGAAAGGAATCTTCCTTGAATATCAATTTCGATTCCATCATCATCAATTTCAGGAATATTTCCAATAGGAGTTGGTCTTAATTGTTCTTTTAATTGTTCAAACTCTTCAAACTCTTCCATGGATAAATTTTCAGGGTTAATAGTGATTTGTGTGTTAAAGTTAGTATTCATTGAGTATCCGCTTTGAGTGTATTCATCAAAACGAACATTACCTCCAATAATTTTAACAATATCTCCTTTATTAATTGGCAATTCAGTGTCATCGCCCCAAACAGTAACTCTAATAGAACCTGAGGAATCTCCTACATCAAAGTTTCTTAATTTACCTTCGGTATTGTCAGTTTTTCTAATAAAGGTTTTAATATCTTGAAGTCTTACAACAACACCTTTAATTGAGAGATCAGTTCCTTCATTCAAATCCCCGATTTTAGTGAATTCCTGTTCTACTTCCGGCACATCAAAGTCACCTTTGATTATTCTTCCATCCCAATGACTTAAGGATATTTCAGATATGCCGTCTCTGTTTGTTCTTTCACGGGATTGAGCTGCAAGAATTTTTACGGTATCTCCATCTTCCAATTTTAAATCATCAATTAACTCAACATTTTTATTCCATAATGTATAGGTGATTTTTCCAGAAGCGTCTTGCAAATCAAGTGATGCGACTTTTCCTTCTTTTCCATTTTTTTCATAACTTCTTACAGTTGGAATTCTAACAATTCTTGCAATAATATTAACTTTTGTATCAGGTTCAATATCAGCAATGTTAGTGATTTCTTCTTCATAAACTGGGAATTTAGAAGGATTTTCTTCTAATTTAACAATTGATGTTCTTGGCCTTAGATTAGCTTCAAGACCTGAATAACCCTCTTTAATATCTACACCTTTAATCTGAATAATGTCTCCTTCATGGAATTTCTTTAAAAGTGGCATGTTTTGAGTCCAGAATACGGTTCTCATCTTTCCGGTATTGTCCTGCAATTCCACATTACAGACTTCACCTTTTCCACCTTTACGAGTTTTGAATGACCTTTTATTTGATATGGATATTACTCTTCCTTCAATGGTTGCATCTTTGCTGCCTTTTTCAAGTTGACTAATGGTTTTTACAGCAAATTCCGGTTTTTCTGATACAACTTCAACTTCTTCATCGACCAATTCACCAACAACCATATCTGCAAATCCTGAATCGTTCATGAATGGATTTGAAGATTCTTGTTTTTTGAATTCTGCCATTCTGGAAAGAAATTCTTCTTGAGTAATTTTATCTTTTACCTTGTCATATTTCTCTAAAAGATCTTCAGTCATTTCAAAGGTTACTTCATCATCGTTATCATCACTTGAATCGGTTTCGGCAGGAATGGTCTCAAAGTCAGTGACACCATGATTTTTCAAAACTTCATGCGCCAAATTGACTTCGTCAACAAATGGAACATCTTTAAAATTAGTTTTACTAATTTGGTTCATTTCTGCTAAAAACTCTTCTTGTGAAAGTTTATCTTGAACTTTTTCATATAATTTTAAAATTTCTTCTTGCATACCAAACCCCTCATAGAAAAGTTAATTATAATTTTAATTTAGAATGTATATAAAGTATTAGAGAGAGCATCTGAAAAGTAATCGACATGTCAATATTAAAAAAAATTTAATATAAAAATTGTTGAAATGCACAAATGTGAAAATGTGAAAAAACTAATATGCATTCGGATTTTTCTTCAATACTGTTTTAATCATTATTCCTAAATCCAAACCCATGTGCCAATTCTCTACGTACTCAATATCGTATTCAATACGTTTATTAATAGAAGTATCTCCACGGCATCCATGAATTTGAGCCCAACCAGTCAAACCCGGTTTTACTTGATGTTTAACCATATATTTTGGAATTGATTTTTTGAACTGTTCAACAAAATATGGTCTTTCAGGCCTAGGACCAACAACACTCATATCCCCTTTCAGTACATTGAAAAATTGAGGTAACTCATCAATGCTTGTTCTTCTAATAAAGTCTCCAACTAAAGTTTTTCTTGGATCGTTTTTTGTAGTCCATTCAGATCTTTCTTTCCTAGGATCCTGTACTCTCATACTACGGAACTTATACATCTGAAATGGTTTACTGTTATGTCCTATTCTCACTTGTTTAAATATTATAGGACCTGGTGATGTAATTTTAACAGCAATTGCAGTGACTATCATTATCGGAGATGTTATAATGATGGCTATAATAGCAATCAAATAATCAGAAAGTCCTTTTATGAACTTATTAAAATCATCGTCCAACGGAACGTAGCGAATATTAATTATAGGAATATCCTCAATCATGTCCACAGATGGCTGTGCTGGGAAATATCTAATATAATCTGGAATGATTTCTGCTTTAATTCCTACTTTTTCGCAGCTTTGCACTAATTCATTGATACGGTAATAATATCTTAATGGAATTGCCAAAACAACCCTGTCAAATCTATGTCTTTCAAGAATTCTATCCAAATCTTTAAAAGATCCAATAAACCTAACTCCATTTACGCTTTGACCAATGTGCTCAGGCCTTCCCAATATTCCACCAATTGAAAAGCCAAGATAAGGATTTTCCTTAATTCTACGGGCAAAGGTAAAAGCCAAATCATTATCACCGACAATGAGAATATGCTTTAGATTCTTATTGTTAACTCTCATATTGATTAAAATGCTTCTAATAATGAACCTTTCGATGATTCCTAAGAATGTTGCAATAATCGCAAGTAAGAATAGCATTATTCTTGAAAAGTCCGGCTGATTGATAATGAATAAAATGGATACCAATACAAAAAATGCAACGATATTTACTTTAATAATTTGAGTTGCTTCCGAGAAAATATTTTTATAGGTTCTGCGCGGCTTGTATAATCCAAAAGCAAAATACAGAATTAAATAAACAGGTATGACAGCGATAAACATGAAAAGTGCATAAGTTTCATAGCCCAAATGGTCCCCTATCGGACCAAAAAGAGTTGTATGAAATCTTAACAATATTGAAGACCATAATGACACTACAATAACTAGTACGTCAATTAATACTAAACTGATATTCAATAATCTTTGATTTTCCTTTATCATGCTAACTACCAAAAAATTAGTGTTAATTTATATTAGGTAGTTATATTATTTAACTTTTCTTTTTAAATAAATTTAAAAATAGCTTTAAAATGCATAAAAGAGCAATTCCAAAGTATACAATGAAATTTGTAATGAAAAAAGATTCATGAGCATGATGCTTTTTATAATATACATACATTGCACGGTAAAATTCATATATCAATTTGGATTTTTGTTTTTTACTGCTTGCTCCCTTAAAGTGAGTGATTTTTGATTTTCCATAGTAAACTATTTTCCATCCGGCCTGCTTTATTCTAAAACACAAATCAATATCCTCACCATACATGAAAAATGTTTCATCCAAAAATCCAACTTCATCTAAAGCTTCCTTTCGGATGAACATGAATGCACCGGTTAAGCAGTCAATTTCGTATACTCCATCATCAGGAAGACTGTCCAAATTATAATTATCGTCCTTGCTTTTTGTTGGAATATGGAATAATCTGAAAAATGAGTTTTTAACGTTTGGAAAGCTTCTTTTACAGGCCTTATCCAAATCACCATTTTCTAAAAGAACCCTACATCCTGTAGCGCCCACATCAGTGTGCTTTTCCATATAATAATATATGCTTTCGAGAGTATTTTCCCAAACGATTGTGTCTGAATTCAACAGAAGCTGATATTTGCCCTTGGCAATCTTCAATGCCTGGTTGTTCCCGGCTGCAAATCCATTATTTTCACTGGATTCTATGAATATGACATTGTCTTTAAAGTAATCCTTCAGTCTGGATAAGCTATCGTCACCAGATGCATTATCAACCAAAAGAACTTCATAACTAAAAGGATATTCATATTCAAAAATGGAATTTATTGTATTTTTAGTTAATTCAAATGTTTGATAATTCAAAATTACTATTGAAAGGTCCATAAAACTCAACTATTTACTTTTTTAAAAATTTTAGTGTATTTATTATTAATCTGTACTCTATTTTAAAATAATTTTTTGTATTCTTGGAATTAAATTTTACTTTATTTATTTTGCTTCTCGTATTTAAACCCTCTTTAATTCCAGCCAAATAAGTTGAACCGAAGCCTTTCTTTAAAAAGAAAATGTATTTGATTAAAAAACCTAAAAACAAAAAGATAAAATTCAGGATTTTTAATGGTATCGGAAGATTCTTATAAACAACCCAAACGTTATTGCGCGCCGCCAACTTCACTTTAAAATCATTATGTCTGCTTCCGCTTGTTGCACTTCCGATATGATATACAATAGCCTGCGGACACAACAAATTTCTATAGCCATAGATTCTTGATCTGATAGCCAAGTCCACATCTTCCATATATGCAAAGAAGTTATCATCAAACATTCCAATTTCATTTAAAACAGACTTCTTATACATTGCAGCTCCGGCGCATGATGAAAATATATCCTTAACTTCGACATAATCGCTTGATTTATGATTTTCACCGGTTTTTTTGGTCCATGCAAGCAGATTATATTCATCACCGACATCATCAATCAGTTCCTTATTATCATATTGAAGCATTTTAGCCTGAACTGAAAAAATATCTTCAGAAGATGTGATTAAATCAATTAATGCCTTAATGGAACCTTTTTTGATTTCTGTATCGTTATTTATGGAAAAAATATAATCATATTTGGACTGCCTGATTGCCTGATTGACTGCTGGAGCAAATCCTAAATTTTCACTGTTTTCAATAAGGTTGACCGGAAAGTTAAATGAGTAATTTTTAATATAATCCCTGCTTCCATCACTAGACCCATTGTCAACTATTATTAGCTCCCCGATAAATTCACAATCCTGATTCAGGGAATCAAAGAATGCCTTTAAAAACTTTTCACCATTATAATTTGGAGTAACAACAGAAACTTGCATACTAATCAATTGAATTTTTTAATCTTTTCCACATTTTATAATATATCTTAGGATTTAATAAAAATAATCTAATCTTAAGCTTGAATTTATTGTCTCCTTCAAACTTTGATAATTTGGTGAATAAATCCATCTCCTTCATTTTATCAATTACTTCATCGACATCATAGGAATTATAAAAGAAATAGTTCATATTCCCAAAAATGGCTTTGGGAATTCTGGATGTTATTATTAAATCGGATAAATCGTCCCATCCTTGTTTTTTATAGAAATCTGCCAATTGCTCAAATGCAGTTACAATCTCAAAACGTCGAAATTCGGATGTCCTTATAGCTGATTTTTGATGCTGTATATAATAGTAAGTTGCTTCGTTGGAAATAGCTATTTTTTCACCGTAACTTAATGCGATTAGGGCAAAATATGTATCTTCTCCATAAACAAAATCGCTGGAAAATTTAATGGAGTTTCCCTTGATTATATCTGATTTATACATTAGCTGTACAAAATTAAAAGGAATTTGCATTTTAAGTTCCATTTCAATGAACTCTTTTGTTGAAATGCAGTTTTGTGAGAAAATATGAGGATTGGATACAGTGTCTCCTTCTTTTTTTACCAATTGTGTTAAACTAAAATCAGTTTCGCCATTATATAAACTTGACAGATGATTTGGTGATATGTAATCATCCCCATCCACAAAAACTAAATAATCACCGTTTGAAGCTTCAATACCCTTGTTTCTTGCAGCACTGACGCCTTGATTTTCCTGGTGAATGATAGTGTTTGGAATATCTATACCTTTTAACTTATCAGTTATAAGTTCTAAGCTGTTGTCGCTTGAACCGTCATCAACCACGATAATCTCAAAAGCATCAAAATCCTGAGAAATTATTGAATCGAGCGCTGTACCTATATACTCTGCATTATTAAAAACCGGCACTACAACACTAACTTTAATATTATTCATATTACCTACCATTATTTAAAAGAAAATCAACGACTCTTTTGGATGATTTGCCATCAATCACATCAAATTGTGTCTTGACAAAACTTGTCATTTTATCTTTATCAAAATCCTCATTATTAATTGCATCGATTAATTCATCTGAATTATAAACTAATTTACCTGGAACCGTCTTTTTGAAATCGTAATAGAATCCTCTCTCAGTAGTTAAATAATTATCCAAATCGTAAACAAAAAATAAAATAGGCTTATCTAAAATTGCAAATTCAATCATTATTGATGAATAATCAGTAATCAAAACATCGCTAATCATCATCAGTTCCTGTTCTGACGGATAATTGCTGCAATCAATGTAGTTTTCACTGGATTCAATAGCATCATCATAAAAATCCCTTATCTTTGGGTGCAGCCTCAAAGCAAGGATATACTCATCACCCAAAACATCATTGAATTTCTTTAAATCCAGGAAATTAAGGACATTATTGTACTTTTTTTCATCACGGAAAGTAGGGGCGTATAAAATAATTTTCTTATTGGATTCGACATTGTATTTTTTACAGAAATCTGATTTAATTTTGTTTAAATCATGATTTTCAAAATAATAATCCAGTCTTGGAAGCCCAAGAGCCTTAATTTTTTCTTTATCTATTTGAAAAGCTTCAGAATAATAATCTTCAATATTTTTAGAGGAAGATATTAAATAATCTGTATTTTCACCAATTTTTAAAAGCATTTCAATTTCATCAGGACTTGCAACAGATCCTCCGAATTTCTTAGAAGCTCCCGGAGCATGCCATAATTGAATGACTTCAGTATCGCTTTTAAAATTCATGAAAGCAAGGGGGAAAAAATTGTCATTTAAAAAAACATATTTGGATGTTGCCAATTTTTTGAAACTGGATAATGAAAGTTTATCCTTATAAAAAAAGCTAAATTCAAAATTTCCTCTTTTTTCAAATTCTTTTTTAATATAATCAAGATTACCTTTAAAAGACTCCCTTGAGTCAATAATAAAAGAAATCCTATTATTAACAACAGGAAAAGCCTTGAATAAATTAAATAAATGACCATAAACTTTATGTTTTATATATTTCATAAAAATCAGAATTTAAATTAATGGAAAAATGCTAACATTCCCGGAATGGACTCTATCATTGCCTGGATACCCAATATAAAAATGGCCAGCCCGCCAATAAAGTTTATAAATCTTGCATATTTTATTGCAAATCTAGTTCCAAATGTTCCAATCAATAACCAGCAAGAAGCAGCAGTCAAACTCAAAATTGCAAGTCCTAAAGGATTTACAGAAGCTGCAACACCCTGTGCTGCCAAAATTAAATTTTCAATATTTCCAAAGACAAGCAATATTAAAAATGGTTTTAATTCATCAATCATCTAATCATCCCTATTTGTTAAATACTGATGCATACATTGCTTGGAAACCTAAAGCAAATATTATAAATCCTCCGAAAAAATCGATAAAATCAACATAATTAATTAAAATTTGAGTTCCAAATGTTCCTATTATAAGCCAACAAGAAACACAAATAATACTTGCAATAGCCAATTTTAAGGGATTAACCCCTGCAACAACACCCTGTGAAGATAAAACTAAATTTTCAATATTTCCAAATATTATTAATCCTACAAAGGGCAAATATTGTTCTAACATCCAAATCACCATTTCCCCATATTAATTAGAAACAATATTTTTTCATAATTAATATTTACACTATTAAAAATTAACAAATTATTATATATAAAAGTATCTTTTTTTAATCTAATAACTGATTAAATTAGATAATTTAAAATATAAAAAGCCGTATATAAGTATAAACGATTGAAAAATAATTTTAAGTTGAATTTATACAATTAAAGAAAATTAATTTAATTTAATTTGATAAATCTCAAAACTCTTGACTAAATTTTTAAATGAACTGTTAAAATTATAGTCAATTAGATTTTGAAATGACAATTAAATTATTGATTTTAAAATTAAAAAAAGAGGTAAATTTCAAGTAAATTTACCTATTGGAATACATCTTATTGTAATATTCCTGATATTCTCCACTTTTAACTTGTTCAATCCAATCAAGATTATCCAAATACCATTGAATTGTCTCTTTTATACCTGTTTCAAAGGTGTAATATGGACTCCATCCAAGTTCTTTTTGTATTTTAGATGAATCAATTGCATATCGTCTATCATGCCCTAATCTATCAGTAACAAACTCTATTAACGATTCATCCTTGCCAAGTTCTTTCAATATAAGTTTTACTATGTAGATATTTTCTTTTTCGTTGTTTCCACCAATATTGTAGACTTCTCCAAGTTTTCCTTCGTGCAATACCAGATCAATTGCTGTGCAGTGGTCGTGTACATGTAACCAGTCACGTATGTTTTTTCCGTCTCCGTAAACCGGCAATTTTTTATCTTCCAAAGCGTTTGATATCATTAGAGGTATTAGCTTTTCAGGGAATTGGTACGGTCCATAATTGTTTGAGCAGCGGGTAATATTAATCGGCAGGTCAAATGTTTCGAAGTATGCTCTTGTAATTAAGTCTCCACCTGCTTTTGATGCGGAATATGGACTGTTTGGTTGTAATGGAGTGGTTTCGGTGAAATATCCTTCTTTACCTAATGTTCCATATACTTCATCGGTTGAAATTTGAATGTACTTTTCAACTCCATATTCTTTAGCCGCATTGAGCAGTACCTGTGTTCCCAGCACATTTGATTTGATGAATATTTCCGGGTCGGTTATGCTTCTGTCCACATGGCTTTCCGCTGCAAAGTTGATTACATAGTCTGATTTTTTTACAAGATCATCCACAACAGATTTGTCCCTGATATCTCCCTTAACGAATGAATAGTTATCCTCATTTTCAATGTCTTTTAAATTTTCAAGGTTTCCGCAGTATGTAAGCGCATCAAGATTAATTATATTGTATTCAGGATACTTGTTGACCATATATCTTACGAAGTTACTTCCTATAAACCCTGCTCCACCTGTAACTAAAATATTTGTCATAATAAATCACGTTAGTATTTGATTTGAGATTCTTTGAATGATTTCCATTCCTTATCTTTATCTGATAGTATTATTTCATCGATTCCATCTAATGGCCAGTCTATTCCTATGTCTTCATCGTCCCATTTTATGCCGCTTTCATCTTCTCCATGGTAGAATTCTGTGCATTTATATTGGAATTCCGCTTCATCGGAAAGCACTACAAAACCATGTGCGAATTTAGGTGGAATGTACAATTGTTTTTTGTTTTCTTCGGACAGTATTTCTCCATACCATTTTCCGTATGTCGGTGAGTCTCCACGCAAATCCACACCAACATCAAATACTTCTCCTTTAATTACGCGTACCAACTTGCCTTGAGGGTATTTTAACTGTAGGTGAAGTCCTCTTAAAACTCCTTTTGAGGATTTTGACTGATTATCCTGTACGAATTTCAAATCGTATCCTGCCTCTTTAAAATCATTTTCCTGGTATGTTTCCATAAAGTATCCACGATTATCTTCAAAAACTGTAGGTTCCACAACAAACATTCCCTCAATGCCTGTTTCTGTAAATTTAAACTTTCCCATATTATTTTCCTCTTTTTGCTAAATTAAATAAATATTGTCCATAATCAGTTTTTTTAAGTTCTTCAGCGGTTTTTAATAAAGTTTCTTCAGAAATATAACCTTTTAGGTAAGCAATTTCTTCCAAACATGCTATGTATAAACCTTGTCTTTTTTGAACTGTTTCAATGAAGTTTGATGCCTCTAAAAGCCCTTCATGAGTTCCAGTATCAAGCCAAGCCATTCCCCTTCCAAGAAGCTCAACCTTAAGCTTTCCACGCTTAAGATATTCATCATTAACAGAAGTGATTTCAACTTCACCCCTTTGGGAAGGTTTGACATTTTTAGCTATTTCAATTACATCATTATCATAAAAATAAAGTCCAGGTACAATATAGTTGGATTTAGGATGTTCCGGTTTTTCTTCAATTGATAAAACATTCCAATCTTCATCAAACTCAACTACACCAAAAGCTTCGGGATTGTTTGTATAATACCCGAAAATAACGGCTCCTTCCTCCAGAGAAGTTGCTCTTTTCAATATTTCTGTGAACCTGTGTCCATGAAATATATTGTCTCCCAAGATAAGTGCAACATTTTCATCCCCGATGAATTCTTCACCGATAATGAATGCTTCGGCAAGACCATTAGGATTTTCCTGAACTGCATACTCAAATTTAATACCTAACCTACTCCCATCACCAAGCAAATCCTTATACATCGGTAAATCCCTAGGAGTTGAAATAATTAATATCTCTTTAATTCCTGAAAGCATCAGAACAGAAATAGGATAATAAATCATCGGTTTATCATATAAAGGCAATAACTGTTTTGAAATCGCCTTGGTAATCGGATAAAGACGAGTTCCAGAGCCTCCTGCTAGAATTATTCCTTTCATAATTATCACTTATATTGTTATTTATTTTAATAAGATTTAAAAATTTCATTAATCGCACTTAAAATCCAAAAGCTCGTTTTCAGCGGAGGCATCAACAAATGTATCAATCACATCCTTTGAAACTTCACTGCTGTTTACTAAAACAATTTGAGTTTCAATGCCTATTTCACACAGACAGTCATATAATGCATCCAAATTCTTTCCATAATAATCCGGAAAATTCAACGCCTCTTTTAAATAATCATGCCCTTCCTTTTTAATCAATTTGCCATCTAATTCCATAGTATCATATTTCTTTAAAGGTATTGTAATGGTCAGCAGTATAATAAACTTTATAATTTCCTGAATTGTATACTATTCTTTCTGCTCCCCTATTGGTTCCATTTGCATTAATGTCGCATTCAATATATTTTGAATCGCTGTCGGGGAGAACATGCTGACGATTAGTGAAGGTATCTCCTCCAATGCTTTTGCCGGGAGCATAGTTTTTAAGTGGCCCTCCCTGCCAGCCTAAATTCCGTGCCTCGCTTTTTGTAATGTAATTGCTTGGCAGCTTATGAAATTCCTTAATATATGCAGCTACCTCATCAGCGGTACAGTATTGGCCATCTTCAACAACATTGCTGTTGCTATGAGAATCGCCTCCAAAATTTAAAAAATCAAAAAAGCCGGCACTTACAGATCCCATCAAAAATAAAGTGAGAATTAATGCCAAAATCAATGCTAACTTTTTATTCATCTAATCAACTCAATATATTCTTTTGCAGCTTCCTTATAATCTCTAAGCGGTTCAAAACCATTATCAACCCATTTTTTATTTTCCAATACGGAGTAATGTGGCCTTGGAGCAGGTCTTGCAAACTCGGATGCTGTAACCGGGATGACTTTAACGTCAGCATCAGCCACCTCAAAGATATATCTTGCAAATTCACACCAGGAACAGCTTCCAGAATTAGTCAAATGATAAATTCCATAATAATCAGTTTCAATTAATTGTGAAATCCCATAAGCTAAATCAGGAGTATATGTTGGAGTTCCCACTTCATCATAAACAACAGTGATTTCTGAATGATTTTTAGCTAATTCCAACATTGTTTTAGGGAAGTTACCTCCATTTATCCCATATAGCCATGCAGTTCGTATGATGAAAAATTTATCCAGAATATCCAGAATAGCTTCCTCTCCCATAAGTTTACTTTTACCATAAACACTGATAGGACCTATTTCACCATCTTCAGTGATTGGATCTCTTGCAGTACCATCAAAAACATAATCTGTACTTACATGCACCAATGGGCAATCAATTTTACTGCATCCCAAAGCCAAGTTTCTAACGCCTTCCCCATTAACGGCATATGCGATATCCTGATTTTCTTCACAGCCATCAACATCAGTATAGGCTGCCGAATTAATTACGACATCAGGATTTTTTTCACTGATAAACTCAATAACCTTATCTTTATCAGTAATATCTAATGATTTGGAAGTTGTAAGGATTAATTCATGCTTATCTTTTAAAACATCAATCAAATCATGCCCTAACATTCCATTTGAACCTGTAATCAAAATTTTCATATAAACCACTTAAAACTTTTAATATGTTAAGATATATATTATACTTTATATTTAAAAAGAAGGGAGTTAGATTTTATGAAAGTATGTATTATGGGTCAAGGATATATCGGTCTTCCAACAGCCGCACTTTTTACAAGACACCACTGCGAAGTTGTTGGAGTGGATGTCAATGAAGAAATAGTGAATAATTTAAACAAAGGAATCGTGCACATTGAAGAACCGGGAATATCCGACATAATTAAAAACGCAGTTAAAAATGAAGTATATACAGCTTCCCTAACTCCTCAAAAAGCAGATGCTTTTATTATTACAGTACCTACACCCTACATCATTGAAAATTACAGCTGTGACTTGAGTTATGTTGTTAGTGCATGTGAATCAATACTTCCATATTTGGAAAAAGGAAACATTGTCATTATTGAATCAACAATAGCTCCTATGTCAACTGATGAAACAATTAAACCAATTTTTGAAAATGCAGGTTTTACAATTGGAGAAGACTTATATCTCGCACATTGTCCTGAAAGAGTACTTCCAGGTAAAATTTTAGAAGAATTAGTTCACAATGATAGAATAATTGGTGGAATTACACCTCAATGTGCTAAAAAAGCTCGTGAAGTATATGGTCAGTTTGTTGAAGGATATTTGATGTTGACTGAAGCAAAAACTGCTGAATTATCAAAATGTATGGAAAATACATTTAGAGACGTCAATATAGCTCTTGCCAATGAACTTGCTAAAATTTGTGCTGAAATTGGAGTGAATGCATTAGACGTTATAAAAATGGCAAATAAACATCCAAGAGTGAATTTACACTCCCCAGGACCTGGTGTGGGAGGTCATTGCCTTGCCATTGACCCTTATTTTATTTATGCAAAAGCTCCGGAAACTGCAAAGATTATCAAATTGGCACGTGATACAAACAATTCAATGCCCGAATTCGTTTGCGAATATACCAAAAAAATCATACCTTCCGGTAAAATCGCAATATTTGGAGTCTCATATAAGGGAAATACTGGAGATGACAGGGAAAGTCCTGCATATGAAATTATTGCCAGATTAAAAAGAGACGGATACAAAATAGCCATACATGATCCGCATATTAAAAATGATGATTTTGTAAGTTTTGATGAAGCAACAAAAGATGCAGATTTAATCTTAATATTATGTGACCACAACGAATTCAAAAACCCTAATTATAATCTAATTTCAAAAAATATGAAAAATCCTATAATATTTGATACAAAAAATATAATAAGTAAAGTTCCAGACGGAATTAAATTATATAATTACGGGAACTTATACAAATTGAATTAAAAATTAATAGATTGATCTTTTGGAGCGTCTTGAGCATTCCATGCTTTTACAGTAGTCCATTCACAGGCAGGATTTGTCCAAAACTCATCCTCTAATTCTAAACCTAAAGCTAAAAATATTGCACAGCAGAAATAAATACTGCCTGAATTAATATCTTTTTCAGACAATTCAGCTTGATAACCATTTAATCCTATTAGCAGCCAGCCTTCAGAAGAAAAATTTTGAGTGCCTCCAAATTGTCTTTTTAAAACTTTTGTTAAAGCTGATCGGACTTGAGCAGGATTAATATTTCTCGGCAAAATCTTAAGTAAAGCTGCTTGAGATAATAAATGGAAAATACCGCAACGATATGTTAAAGAGCTTCCAACTAGAGGATATGTACCTTCAGGTGAAATTAACCTCTCGAGTTGAGCAGCCAATCTTGAAGATCTCATTAACTGTATATCTAAAAATTCACCATCTGAAATGCCGTATTTTCTCATTACGGATAAGATATCGTTAAGCATTGGATGAATTATTATACTATTGTAATAATCTAAATCAAATGATTCGCCATCTGAATAAATAGCATCTCCCATATAAAATTCATCTCTGAATTTATGGATACCGTAAGACAAACGTTCTTTATCACATTCTCCAGTAAATTCTAAAAGTGTAGCTTCAATTATAGCAGTATATAATAACCAATGATTTTCATATGGAGCAATTACTCTTGAATTTTTAAGTTCATGAATAATCTTAGCCTGTACATCCATTGGCAAATTAAGCCAAACTTGATTTTTTGATCTGAGTAACCCTTGAGCGAATAAAGCCAAATCTACTAAAGATTGTTTAGGTTCTACAAAGAAGATATAATCATTATTGTTTGGATTAACAGCATTCATAATAGCTTTTAATGTTAATCGTAAATATTTTTCTCTAATTTGACCTTCTTCTGAACTGTCAGGCCCCAATTCTAGCCAAGGAGCGATTCCATTAAAAACACGTGCAAAAGCTTCAAGATATGTAAATTTTTTAGTATCAGCACTAACAGATTCGTTAGGCATTTTTTTGCGAAGAGAGCTTTTTGCTACATTACCCAAAACAGGAAGGACTATTTTTTGTAATGTTGAAACCCAAAAAATCCTATCTTCCCAAATTGAAGGTTCCTCTTCAATATGAGTTTCATCTTTTTTGTGTCTGTTAAATAATATACCCATATGGATAGTTTTGTTTAACATATTATATAAATATTAGAAAATTACATTTTTAATAATAAAAAAAGAGTTTATATATTGATAAATACAAAATATTTATCATTATTAAGAGGTTGAAAATATGCCAACAATGTCTGAAAAAATATTAGCAAAAGCATCCTGTAAAGATAAAGTTGAAGCGGGAGATATTGTTATAGCAAATATTGATGTAGCAATGGCTCACGACTTAACTGGACCTCTTTCAGTAGAATCCTTTGAAAAGATTGGTACTGAAAAAGTATGGGATTCCTCAAAGATTGTTATTCCATTTGACCATCAAGTTCCAGCAGATTCTATTGATTCAGCAAATAATCATATTATTATGAGAAATTTCGTGAAAGAACAAAAAATTGAAAATTTCTACGATGTATATGCTGGAGTATGTCACCAAATTCTTCCGGAATTAGGTCATGTTGTGCCTGGAGAAGTTATTGTAGGTGCTGATTCACATACTTGTACTCATGGAGCTTTAGGTGCATTTTCAACAGGCATTGGTTCTACAGATATGGCCATGGTATTTTCAGAAGGTAATTTATGGTTTAAGGTACCTGAAACAAATAGGTTCAATATTACCGGTGAATTAAAAGAAAATGTTTATGCAAAAGATGTAATTTTAAATATCATCGGTCAAGTTGGCGCTGATGGCTCAACATATAAGGCCTGTGAATTTGCAGGCGATACAGTTTCAGATATGAGCGTTTCAGATAGGATGGTTTTATGTAACATGGCAATTGAAATGGGCGGTAAAACTGGTTTGGTCGAACCTGATAAAAAAACCGTTGCATATGTTGAAAAACGTTCCAATAAGCCATATAAAGTATTCAAAACTGATTTGGATTCATCCTCTCTTAATATTATTGATATTGATGTAAGTGATTTAGAACCTCAAGTAGCTTGTCCTCACAACGTAGACAATGTAAAAGCGGTTAGTGAAGTTGATCAAGAAATTGACCAAGTATTTTTAGGTTCTTGTACTAATGGTAGGCTTGATGATTTAAGGGATGCTGCTAAAATCCTTAAAGGAAATAAAATAGCTAATGGAACTAGAATGTTAGTAATACCAGCATCCAAAGAAATCTATTCAAAAGCCCTTGAAGAAGGTTTGATAAAAATATTCGTTGATGCAGGTGCACTTGTATCAGCCCCATGTTGCGGCCCTTGTCTTGGAGGGCACACAGGAATTATTGGACCTGGAGAAGTAAGCCTCTCCACTTCAAACAGAAACTTTAAAGGTAGACAAGGTTCCCCTGATGGAAAAGTTTACTTATCTTCTGCTGCTGTTGCTGCAGCTTCAGCAATTGAAGGTAGAATCGTGGCACCAGAGTGATTATTATGAAAGGAACTGCATGGAAATTTGGAAATGACATTGACACTGACATAATTCTTCCGGGAAGATATTTAATTTATACTGATGAGGAAAGATTATCCCAACATTGTATGGAAGGTTTGGATGCAGAATTCAATGAAAAATGTAAAAAAGGAGATTTTATAGTAGCTGGAAGGAATTTCGGTTGTGGGTCTTCAAGAGAACATGCCCCTATTGCTCTTAAAGGTGTTGGAATATCTGCAGTAATTGCAGAGTCTTTTGCAAGAATATTTTATAGAAATGCTACAAATGTTGGAGTTCCACTTCTTGAAGCTCCCGGAATTACACAGCTTGTAAATGATGGAGAAGAAATTGATGTTGATATGGAAAAAGGAATCATAACCTCCGCTAATGGAGAATCAATTAACTTTAAAAAATTACCTCCATTCATGTTAGAAATACTAGAACAAGGTGGATTAATTGAATACCTCAAAAACAAAAAATAAATATCAAATTGCCGTTGTTCCAGGAGATGGAATCGGTAAAGAAGTAATGGAAGCGACACTATTCGTATTAGACGAATTGGATATTGATTTCGATTATGTTTATGGCGAAGCTGGAGATGAATGTGGCCAAAAGAATGGAAATCCACTTCCAGAAGAAACCTTAGATATCATAAGAAATGCAGATGCATGTTTATTTGGTGCTGCAGGAGAAACTGCTGCCGATGTTATTGTTAAAATACGCCAAGAAATGAAAATGTATGCAAATCTAAGGCCTGTTAAAACTTATCCTAATACTAATGCATTATTTGATGATGTTGACTTCATGATTGTGCGGGAAAATACTGAAGGGTTGTACATCGCAGATCAAGAAGAATTAACTGAAGATGGTGCTATTGCAAAACGTATTATTACAAGAAAAGCAGAAGAACGCATTATTGATTATGCTTTTAATTATGCTAAGGAAAATAATAAAAGTAAAGTCACAGGAGTTCACAAAGCAAATGTGCTTAAAAAAAGTGACGGATTATTCAAGGATGTGTTCTATGAAGTGGCTGAAAGGTATCCTGAGATTGAAACCGAAGACTTTTATGTAGATGCAACAGCAATGTATCTTATAACACAACCTCAAAGCTTTGAAGTAATTGTGACTACAAACTTATTCGGTGATATCTTATCCGATGAAGGCGCAGGACTCGTTGGAGGACTAGGAGTAATACCATCAGCAAATATTGGTGAAGATGGTGCTTTATTTGAACCTGTTCATGGTTCTGCTCCAGATATTGCAGGTGAAGGTAAGGCAAATCCAATAGCAATGATGCTTTCAGCAATTATGATGCTTAGATATATCGGTGAAAACGAGGAAGCGGACAAATTTGATGCCGCTATCCTAAAAGTACTTAATGATGGAAAAATCCTAACAAGAGATTTAGGTGGTTCATCAAGCACTATGGAAGTAGCCGAAGCTATAAAAAATAATTTATAAATAAAAAATGGAGATAAGAAAAATATGAGAAAACTAACTAAAATGCAATGGGCTGCACTTTTTATTATATTCATTATGGTATTAAGTGGGGTCGCTGGATTTATGCTTTTATTATTTAGCGGTTAAGGAGATGAAAAAATGGTAAAATATGAAATCGCTGCTGTTGTAGCAGAATTTAATTACGATATTACTCAAATGATGTTAGAGTTAGCTAAAGCTGAAGCTAAAAATAGAGACTGTGAAATTACAAAAGTTGTAGCCGTTCCAGGCGTGTTTGACATGCCACTTGTAATAAAAAAATTATTACAAAAAGGAGAATTCGATGCAATAATCACCTTAGGTGCTGTTATTGAAGGCGCAACTGACCACGATCAAATCGTTGCACAACATGCGTCACGTAAAATTGCTGATTTGGCATTAGAATATGACACACCTGTTGCTTTAGGAATTACTGGTCCTGGAATGACAAGAATGGATGCACACAGACGTGTTAAAAACGCAAAAAGTGCAGTTGAAGCAGCCATTAAAATGTGTGACAGATTAAAAGAAATCTAGTGATTGGATGGAAATTCTCAAACCAAATGAATTAAAGGAAAAATTTTCAGATCCATGGATTGCACCATATGAAAAGGTTTTAACTATGGTGGATGGCGATAAGGTTGAACTTATCGAATATCATCCATGCATTTCCGGATCCCATTGGTTGTTAAATCAGTACCGCAATAACTCAAAATTAATCGATTCCGCTTATCGTGACGGAAACAAACATGTGTATTCATGCCATGTGGGTTCAAGTCCTATTGATTTGAAAGCTAGTTTTAATGCTGCAGGAATAGATGAAATTGTTATTGACGGTGATGAAGTTAAAGTAACACATGCGGGGCTTGCAGGTGCCGGTGTAGGTGCTGGAATGTGTAGAGGAATGGGAGAAGGTGTTAAATACATTGAGCTTCTTGACATTGGAGGAGGTTCAAAAGTAGGAAGAGCTACTGTTGTAACCCCTAAACTTCAAAAAGTAGTTATTGGTGTTGATGATACTGATACTAAAGATGCTGGAGCTACTTGGACAATGGCACATAATTTGGGTGTTGAGCTTGCAAGTGAAGGTTATGAATACCTTGACCATATAATTGTTCAATTATACCCTCACAATCCTCATAAAACTCAAAATTGTGTTTCAATTGCTCTTACATTTGCTGTTGAAGAATCCAAAAAAGAAGAATTAATAAGCAGAGTTATTGAAATTCTTAAAAGAGATACTTTATCTGATAAAACAGCCATAGCTATCTTAGAAGGTCTTGAAATTCCTGAAAAATTAAGAGAATATTCTATTGCAACAAAATCCGGTATGATGGATGTTGAAACAGCACAAGCAACTGCTGAAGAATTGGGTATTCCTTTGATTGCAGTAACCGGCGAACAGGGAAAAGTTGGTGCACTGGCTGCGCTTGGACTTTACAACGATGTAGAAGAAGCTGTTAAAGCTTATGGAAAAAAATAATCTAAGAAAATAATTCTTAGATTTCTTACTATTTTTTAAATATCAATATTAAAGAAATTGCCTTGATTGGATTTTACAAACTGTTTTGTAGATGAATATTGCGAATCCTTAAAGACTATCTCAATTTCTGAATCACCATAATTTAAGGTAGTATTTTTAGGTTTATTTATTGTACCAACAATATCACC
Source organism: Methanobrevibacter sp. UBA188 (assembly GCF_905234905.1). NCBI lineage: Archaea > Methanobacteriati > Methanobacteriota > Methanobacteria > Methanobacteriales > Methanobacteriaceae > Methanobrevibacter > Methanobrevibacter sp. UBA188. The sequence goes on from NZ_CAJOJM010000005.1 coordinate 24,066, forward strand.
ATCAACAGCAATTGAATAAGAGCTATTGCCTCTAAATACACCAGATGAATTAGTTATTGAAACATTACCCAAGAATACTTCAAAATCAGAAGAGTTATAGTCTTTCTGGGAAATAATGAACTTTTCAGTGCAGGAAATATTTTTACTTTTACTGACCTGGCTTACAATAGACTGATCGAATACTTCTTTTAAACGACTATTTTGAATTATATAACCTGGTTCGAGGTTTAAAACCTTTCTAGCTTGATTAGGCATTCTGATAATATCATCATCACCATCTCTTGATTCGTTAACTATATACTCGGCCCCACCAATTTGAATCGTGTCATTGACTTTAATTCCCAATGTCATCATTGCCTCTGAAGGCATACGTATTTGTTCCGATTCATTTTCAATTGCTACATCAACAGTAAATGGACCTCTAACAGATATGGAGTTATCAGCACGGGCATTGTCAGCATAGATAATTAAATTTCTGGAATTCGGTTCGATTGACAATACACCATTCTCAAAGTGTGCTGCACCAATAAATGTTGAAATCATTAACAGCAATACAATTATTGAAATAATCAGAGGAAAGTGAATTTTAACAAAAGATTTTAATAAGCTAAATCCAGGAGTTTTTCTAAATATTACAATAGATTTTACAATAACTTTAATAAGGTAATAGATTGCTATTATAATTCCTACAACAGAAATAATGACCCCAATTGCAAGAGGAACCATTTTTACAAAGAATAGAGTAAATAAACCAAGAATAATTAAAGACAGACCCACAACAGACATACGGATGAAATAACCAATTTCATCAATCATTAAAACTCTACCATACTTATTAGCACGACTTATAATTGTTCTAACAACTTCATTAGCCATCAGATTTAAATCTGAAAGTGGAGACATGTCATGTTCAATTTCACCAATGTCAATTTCCATGATAGAAATTCCAAGCACATCAGCATCAATAACAATACCTACATCCACACCGTAATCCTTTTCAAAATTAATTTTTCTTAATGTATTTTTACGTGCTGCAAACTGACCGCTCAATGGTTGTTCAAAAGAAATTTCAGGGAAAAAGAAATTGAGCAACGGTTTAGCCGTAAGTTCAGTTACACGTCCGCTAACACGTGAAAATTTAGTTTTAGTAATCTCAGCATCTCCAAGCAAAATTGGCATAATCATTGATTCTACTTTTTTGGAAGTTAAGTTATAAATATCCGCATCAATGAATGCAATAACATCACATTCAGCTTGCTTATAACCAGTGTATAAAGCTTCACCCTTACCTTTATTGGTTTCATGATTAATAACTATAGCTCCAGCCTTAATAGCTTCCTCTTCGGTCTTATCAGATGAACCATCATTAACAACAATGATTTCATCAACAAACGACACGTTTCTAACTACTTCTACAACTTTAGCTACAGTATCTTCCTCATTATATGCAGGAATAATTACTGAAACCTTTTGGTATTTCTTAGGTTTTTCAGTTTTTATACTAGCAAGCAAAAATGCAATAATTACAAAAAACCAATACAATAAATTCACCTGAAAGTTTAATTATTTATAAATATGTCATTTAAGTACTATAAATATATTAGTTTTACACCATACCTTAAAATAATACGAAAACCTAAAAGTTATCTATACATTTTAAAGGTTAATCTTAATGTACACATTTAAAAGGTAGTTATTTGATGATAGTAGAAACACTTCAAAATGAATTAAATTTAGCTAACTGGCAAGTTGAAAAAGTAATCAAATTAATCGATGACGGCAATACAATACCTTTCATTGCAAGATATAGAAAAGATGTTACCGGTTCGCTGAATGACGAAACTTTAAGAAAATTTGACGAAAGGCTGAAATATCTCAGAAACCTGGAAGACAAAAAGGAAAAAATCATAAAACGAATCGATGAGCTTGGAAAACTTGATGATGACTTAAAAAGCAGTATTTTAAATGCAAATACATTAGTTGAACTTGATGATTTATACAGACCATTCAAAAGCAAAAAAAGAACAAGAGCAACAATTGCCCGTGAAAAAGGATTGGAACCATTGGCTCAAATAATTCTAGCACAGGACGTTAAAGAAAGCATTAAAAAAATAGCTAAAAAATACATTGACCCTGAAAAAGAAATCAATACTGCCGAAGATGCAATAGATGGTGCAAAGGATATTATTGCCGAGATAATTTCAGACAACTCCCAATTCAGAAAAAAAATCAGGCAAAACACATTCTACACCGGACAAATAGAAACAAAAGCCAAAGATAAGGATTCATCATCAGAATATGAGATTTATTACAATTACAGTGAAGATTTAAGAAAAATCCCTCCACATAGGATTTTAGCAATTAACAGGGCTGAAAAAGAGGGAATAATTAAAGGAAAAGTTGTATGTGAAGTTGATGAAATAATAAAATATCTCAACAGACATATGCTGAAAAATATCTCAAGCATTCCGGAAAAAATAGAATATAACAGATACACCACCCCAATAATAAAGGAATCAGTGGAAGATTCTTATAAAAGATTGATTTCTCCTGCAATCGAAAGGGAAATCAGGAATTTTTTAACACAAAAGGCTGAAGAAAAATCAATTGAAGTGTTTGCCAAAAACCTAAATCAGCTATTGATGGAAAGTCCTCTTGTTGGGAAAACAATTTTAGGATGGGACCCTGCATTTAGAACAGGATGTAAACTTGCCATCATTGATGAAACCGGAAAAGTTTTAGATACTGCACTGATTTATCCAACTGAACCTCAAAATAAAGTTAAAGAATCAATTAAAACCGTTCGTGATTTAATCGACAAATACAGCATTAATGTAATAGCAATTGGAAATGGAACAGCTTCAAGAGAATCCGAACAAATTGTTTCAGACATTATCAAAGGAACTAATGTTGAATATATCATTGTTAATGAAGCTGGAGCTTCCGTATATTCCGCATCAAAATTGGCTGATGAGGAATTTCCTAAATTTTCAGAAGGGGAACGCAGTGCCGTTTCAATTGCAAGAAGACTTCAAGACCCGCTGGCTGAACTTGTTAAAATTGATCCAAAATCAATCGGTGTAGGACAATATCAGCATGACATGAACCAGAAGCAATTGTCCGAATCCCTGAGCGGTGTTGTGGAAAAGGTAGTGAATGAAGTTGGAGTCGACCTGAATACCGCTTCTGTAAGTCTACTTAATTATGTATCTGGAATCGGTAATACAACCGCCAAAAATATTATCAGCTATAGGGAAGAAAACGGAAGCTTTGAAAACAGGAAAGAATTATTGAATGTTAAAAAACTTGGTAAAAAAACTTATGAACAGTGCGCCGGGTTTGTAAAAATAGACAATCCAGAATACCCATTGGACAACACCACAATACATCCGGAATCCTATGACGCCACTTTTAAATTATTGAAAAAATTAAACTATTCCACAAGTGATATCGGCTCAAAATCCCTAAAATTTGACAAAATTGACTTAAAAGAAATTTCAGAAGAGTTGGACATTGGAATGGAAACATTAAAGGACATTATAAGCGAACTTAAAAAGCCCGGCAGAGACCCTCGTGAGGACATGCCAAAACCTATTCTTAGAAAAAACGTATTGACACTTGAAGATTTGGAGATAGGAATGATAACTCAGGGAACTGTTAGAAACATTGTTGATTTTGGAGCGTTTGTAGATATTGGAGTCCATCAGGACGGATTGGTTCATATATCACAATTGGTAGCTGATAAATATGTAAAGCACCCGTTAGATATTGTTAGTGTTGGAGATATAGTTGATGTTAAAGTTCTGGATGTAGATATTAAAAGAAAAAGGATTAACCTATCAATGATAATTTAAATATTTAAAAGACAATATTATAATACATAAATAAATTTTTATTTTAGAAGGGATTTTTGAATGACACCAAAAATAATGATTATTCTTGGAAGTGGGTCAGACATTGCTATTGCTGAAAAAAGTATGGATATTTTAGATAAGCTTGAAATACCATATAGCTTGAAAATAGCTTCAGCCCACAGAACACCTAACCTAGTTAGAGAAATTGTTAGTCAGGGTACTGATGCAGGAATTGAAGTATTTATTGGTATTGCCGGTTTGGCAGCGCATTTACCGGGTTCAATAGCCGCCTATACACCAAGACCTGTTATAGGAGTTCCAGTGGATGTTAAAACCAATGGAATAGATGCGCTCGAATCCATTGTTCAAATGCCTTATCCTTCTCCTATTTCAACTGTTGGAATCGATAGAGGAGACAATGCCGCAATTTTAGCTGCTCAGTATATCGGACTTCATGATGAAAAGGTTCGCCAAAAGGTAATAGAGTTAAGAAAGGATTATGCTGAAAAAGTCAAGCAGAGCAATGAAGATATTGTTCAAAAGATTGAAAGAAAGTATCTTCAAAATGATTTTTTAAGAATTAAAAACCTTGAAATCAACGATGTTGAAATAGATGAAACCACTGACGCATGTATAAAAAATCAGGACGCTGAAGTCGTAATTATTGCTGGAAGGCAAACCGATGTTGGAACTGCAAAAAAAGTTGGAACCATATTAGACCGACTTAAAATCAAGCATGATATTAAAGTAGTCTGTCCGATAAGGTCCACTAAAAAATTCACAAATTATGTCAAATGCATGAAAAATGCAAAAATTTTCATTGGAATAAGTTCAACCTCCTCACAGGTAACAGGAGGACTTGTGGGACTGACAGACAGGCCGGTTATTGGAGTTCCATGTACTAATGAAAATAATAAAGATTATATGCTTACAACTGTAAGTATGCCTCCGGGAGTTCCTGTTGCAACTGTTGGAATTAACAACGGTAAAAACGCAGCAGTCCTTGCAGGTGAAATTCTTGCTATTGACAATCCATATATTACAGAACTTTTAGGAAAATTAAAAGACAAAAAAATTAACTTATAGTGATAACATGAAACTTGAAGGAGACAACATTATTGAAATTACAGATGAACTTTCCAGTGAATTTGAAGTTTCAAAAGTATTAAGACAATATCCTAAAGATACAGTCATAGTAAAAAATGTCAAAGGATATGATATGCCTGTTATTACAGGAATTTGTAATACCAGAGATAAAATAGCCAAATCAATTAATTGTGAAGTATCTGAAATTACTGAAAAAATTATCAAAGCCATGGAAAAGCCGATTAAGGTAGATAAATTTACAGACTTTTCAGAATATGATAATTTAGATGTAGATTTGGATAAAATTCCTATTTTAACTCATTACAAACGTGATGGAGGAGCATATATCACTGCAGGTGTTGTATTTGCACGTGATCCTGAAACAGGAATTCAAAATGCTTCAATCCACCGTATGATGGTGCTTGACAACAAAAGACTAGTCATCAGAATCGTGCCTAGAAACCTCTACACTTACTTCCAAAATGCTCAAAAAGCGGGAAAAGATTTGGATATTGCAATAGCAATTGGAATGGATCCTGCAATTTTGCTTGCAAGTACCACTTCAATACCAATTGACTACAACGAAATGGAAGTGGCCAATGCATTTAAGGATGGTGAACTTGAATTAATCAAATGCGGAGACTTGGAAGTTCCTCAAGCCGACATTATCTTAGAGGGTAAAATATCAGTAACCGAAACCGTTGCTGAAGGTCCATTTGTAGACTTGACCGATACTTATGACATTATCCGTGACCAGCCAATAATCAATCTGGAAAAAATGCATATTAAAAAAGACAATCCTTGTTATCATGCAATTATCCCTGCAGGATTTGAGCATAAATTGTTGCAAGGCCTTCCACAAGAGCCAAGAATATATAAAGCAGTTAAAAATGCTGTTCCAACAGTTGAAAATGTTGTTTTGACTGAAGGAGGCTGCTGCTGGTTGCATGCCGTAGTATCCATCAACAAGCAGACTGAAGGTGACGGTAAAAACGCTATTATGGCTGCATTATCTGCACACCCTTCACTAAAACATTGTGTTGCAGTGGATACTGATGTGAACATATTTGATGCTGAAGATGTTGAATATGCAATAGCTACACGTGTTAAAGGTGACCGTGACATCATGATCGTTCCGAATGTGCGCGGTTCTTCTTTAGATCCTGTAGCTGAAAGTGATGGAACAACTACAAAAATCGGTGTTGATGCAACAAAATCACTTAAAACAATAGAAAAATTCGAAAGAGTTAGTTTTGGAGAATAAACTAACTTTTAATTTTACTTTTTTTAAAAAAAAACTTAAATATTGCCTAAATAGACATTTTTTATTCCTTTTTCCTGTGCAATTTCTTTTGCTTTATACAAAATCTCCGGCCTTGTAGGTGAAATATCATTCATTTTATAATAAGGAAAAGCCCTTGAAAAATGAAGTGGGACTTCGGGACCAAGTTCACCAACTACAAAATCACATAGCTGGGTAATTTCATCGATTGAGTCATTATAATCATTAATTATTAAATTGGTGATTTCCAAGTGTTTACCTTCCAGATATATTCTTCTTAGATTATCTAAAACGACGTCCAAGTCTGCACCACAGACCTTTTTGTAAAAATCACTGGACATGGATTTCAAGTCTATATTGAATGCATCGACAAATGTCAAAACTTCTTCTATAGATTTATCTGAATAATACCCGTTGCTTACATAGATTACCTTCAAGTTTTTTTGCCTTGCAAGCAGTGAAGTTTTTTTGGAGAAAGGTAAGTGTATCGTAGGTTCATTATAGGTCCAAGCAATTGACTTACAATTATAGTTAAGTGCATTTTCCACAATTGCCTCTGGTGTTATTTTAATACCCCTTGAATTTTTATCATATTCCTGAGATATCATATAGTTCTGGCAATGCAAACATGTCATGTTACACCCAAAACCTCCAATCGAGTAGGTAAATGTGCCGGGTAAAAATTGATTCAAAGGCTTTTTTTCAACAGGATCAGGTGAAAGTGATGAAACAATTCCATATGATTCATCGAATAACTCTCCGTTAATGTTTTTATGCTGTCTACAGATTCCAACATTACCATCAGCTATTTTACAGTAGTTGGCACAAATCTCACAGCGAATCTTTTGTGTTTTGGAACTTTTTTTAAATAAATCATTACTCACTAACATAATGCTCATAACCTCTATTTTCTATTCTTTCAACAAATCCATTTTCCAAAGTGAGTTCAACTACATCAGAATCTGTTACTTCACCAATTACTTTATAGTCAAACGGCAATTTTTCGATATTATCTTTTGATATGGTAAAAAGCAATTCAAAATCCTCGCCGACATGCAATATCAAATCAAGGTAATCCAGATTTAAATTGTCTGCCAATCTTTTATATTCATCGGAAATGCCCAACATTTCCTCATAAATCATAAATCCATAATTATCCTTTTTAATCTCATATAGTTCACTTGCAAGCCCATCGGTAATATCGGTTGCAGAAGTTGCAAAATCTTTAAGAATTATCCCTTCTTTTATTTTGGCTTTTGGTTTTAGAGCATGTTTAGAATAGATATTGTCTAAATCACTTAATTCAAAACCCAATGCGGCTAATCCAATATCACCGGTTACGGCTATCAAATCACCTTTTTGATAAGTATCTTTCATTATCGGCTTTTCAGTCAATCCTAATGCCGTGCCTGTAATGATAATTTCCGAAGATTCATTAGTATCCCCACCAATTAAAGGGATTTCATAATAATCGCAAGCTTTCAAAACTCCTTCAAGAATTTCCTTAAATGAATCTATGTCCAAATCTTTGGGAAGAGCAATTGCCAGTAGAAAACCCAACGGTTCAGCTCCCATTGCTGCAAGGTCACTTACATTAACAGTGACAGCTTTAAAACCCATATCATAATAGGACATGTTTTCAGGAAAGTGCCTTGATTGAATCAGCATGTCACATGTTGAAATCAAATTAGTATTATTAAAAGCAGTTATTGCAGTGTCATCCGGAGTAATGCTTCTTGAATTAGCAATAATGTATCTAACGAGTTCCTTTTCACCGATATCAGAGACTTTTAGGGACATGAATATTAATATTTATTTCAATATAAATAAATCTTAAGAAAAAAAAGTAAAAAAATGTTTCAGAACTATAAATTATCTGAAACTCTGTCTTTAATTATTTCGTATAAACGTGTATCGATGCCTAATGGGTCTGTCAATACGATTTCACCATCAAATTCAAATGTCTCTTCATCATGGTCATGATGGTGGTGATGATGATGTCCGTGGTCGTGGCCATGTCCGTGATGGTGGTGATGATGACCGCCGGATACTGATTCTTCATCAAAATCGCTTTCAATACCTAATAATTCAGGTATGTCCCTTTTAGTATGAAGTCCATGAGCAACAAATACCGGTACAACAATAATTTTTTCCAAATCGTTTTCAGAAGTTAATTTATTAATAGTTTCGGGAATACCTGGTTTTCTAATTTCCATAAATCCATACTCTATAGGCATGTCTGGAAATTCTTCAGCATACATATCTTTATAAGCTTTAATTACTTCTTCACCATCGTCTAATCTAGACCCATGGGATAATAATAAAATTCCTGTTTTTTTATCAGACATAATTAATCATCCGTTATAAGTTTTAAGTTAAATTCAGTTAAGTTATCTTGAATAAAAAATTTTTCAAAAAAATATATGAAAAATTATTATAATTTTTCATTTGCCATATCAACTAAAATATCTATTAAAATATCATCCGCTTTAATTGGCTCAGGATAAAGAATTTCACCGTCAAATTCCACAGGAGTCAAATCATGACTGTGGTCATGACCATGGTCGTGGGAATGTGAATGTGAGTGTTCATGGTCATCCAAGAATCCTAAAATATGAGGAATATCATGAGTTGTGTGCATTCCAGGAGCTATAAAGACAGGTACAACAACCAATCTTTCCAATCCGTTTTCATCAACTAATTTATTGATTGATTCAGGAATGCTTGGACCGCATAATTCCATGAATCCGAAACTTGAAGGCATATCACAAGTCTTTTCAAACTTATCGTATAATGCAGTGGCAAACTCCTTATTATAATTTAATCTTGATCCATGAGTTACAAGCAAAATTCCAGTTTTAGCATTGTCATCTAATTTGGATTCCGCTAATGCTTCATTGATTCTTTTATCAATAATATCCAAAAGTTCATCACGAGGCCCAATTGAACTTAATAATTCAATTTCCCCATCAAAGTCAACATCATCAGCAATGGACAAGTAATGTTCTGGAGGATAGTTTCCATCCGGACATCTTGGATCTTCTTCCAAAGGATCGAGACCCAACAATTGTGGAATGTCAATATTGGTATGAATTCCTGGAGCTAAAAACACAGGTAAAGCTATGATTTTATCTAAATCATCAACTTCATCTTTTAAAATTTCAACAGCTCCTGCAATTGTAGGTTCTGAAACCTTCATATAACCAATTTCAGTTGCAAGACCGGTTTTTTTGATAAATTTCTCTTTAATTTCAACAAATACTTCTTCTGCGTAAGGCAATGTACTTCCATGACTTACTAAAATAACAGCAGTATTATTTGATAACTTTGAATTTGTATCCATAGGAGATTACTCCATCCTCTCCATCTTCTCTGATTCTTCTAAATACCATTTCCACATCGTCACCGATTTCAATATCTTCAACATCACAGTCGACAAGTTGTGAAGTTAATTTAGCACCTTCTTCAAGTTCAACAACAGCTACAGCATAAGGAGCTGATTTTTTAAAGTTATCAGGTGCGGATCTGATTACTGAAAATGTGTGAATTTTACCTTTTCCTGAAAATTGGAAAGGTTCAAGATTTCCTTTTCTTCTACAATTAGGACAAACTACACGAGATGGGAAGAATAATTCTCCACAGGTGGTACATTTGGTACCAATAAGATTGTATCTTTGTTGTATATGACGCCATGTTCTTACAGTATCTGACATGTAAATCCTCCATATATTTTCTAATAAGTATAGTTTCTAATCAATAATATAAATAAGTATTTTTTTTATTACTATTTTCACTTAATTTCAAAAAATGTAATACACATTTATGCAGAATCATAGAGTCGCAGTTGAGAAATAAATTTATAAAAACATTGTCAAGTTAAATATTATGAAAATTGACTCTAAAGGCAATATGTTAGTAGGTAGTGTAGCCATTTTAATTGTATCCTTGTTATTAATATCAATTTTTATAATAACGAGTATAAATTACATTGAAAATGGAAATATCGAATTAAAATCAAATAATAATTTCAAATATATTATTGACGACTATTCGAGAAACCTGGAAGTTCTTGGAAGGGATGCAATAGCTGAAGCTACACAAAAGGTATACAACGGTTTGCCCGTTTTCAACAGCAAAAATCAGATTAAAAAAAATTTGAATAATATATTAAAAGAAAAAAATAAGGAATTAGAAAAAAAATATGGAGTGGATATCTCATCAGAAGTATTATCAGTTGAAAACACAGAAACTCCCTGGAAAATACTCTTCAAAGTAAAATTAAACGTGAAAAAGGATGACATTAAATACTCAAATACCATAGAAAAAAATGCATCGATAGAGGGTTTAAGAGATCCACTGCCACTTGCAAAATTAACAATAGCTTCCGGAATTTTAACATATGACAATAAAATTCACTACAAAAATGCAATAGCAGGATATATGGTCTTGCATCATTTGAAATCACCTGAATCATACATTGAAGCAACTGCACCATTGTATATCAAAAAATGCCCATATGACCCTTATATTCATCATGGAGACCCAGGAGTATTGAAAGATTGTTTAGACAAAGGATATTTCCATGAAAGTGCTGACGGAAGCTGTTATTTATGTAGACTTGAAGGAAAAGGAAAATGTCCTCATTATGGTATGGAAGTATTTATTCAAACACATACGCCACTTAAAAACGAATCATTATCCTGTAGTGACCATGTAGTCTTTTCAGATCATTATAATGGTGAAAAAATAAACCCGGATGATTGGAACAGCCTGATTTTAGATTCATCCCATAAGAAAAAATACGGTCTTGGGAGTGAAGAGAATGGATAATAAGGGAAATGTTACACTTGAAATAGGAGTCATTATAATAATCCTTTTAATGGTGATGGGAATCGTTCTTTCACTGAATGAAATCAGTACAGAAAAAATAGTAAGTCAAAGTGAAAACGAACATATTCAAACACTGCTTGAAGAATCTGTAGTCAATCTAATAAACAATCCAGGAACTCCTCCAAATTGGGAAGTAAATAAAAAAGGAACTCCCGGTCTTGCAATTGTTAATGAAGAAGGACAGGTTATTCCAAATAGTGTTTCTTATGCTAAATTACTTGCAATGGGAAGTGACTACAACAAGTTTGTAACGAAAACCCTCTTCAACTCCAAAATCAAAACATCGATTGAACTGATTCCAAAGGAGAGTAGTATTTCAAGTGTAAAAATTGGAAATGATGAATCTTCAAATAACATTCATTCAGTAAATAGGATGGTAAAATGTGACTTTTTCAAAAAATATGTTTTAAAGGATTTTCAAAATGACGGTAAATGCAATCGCAATCATGACCAAAATTCCCATAGCTGTGATTATTTTAAAGTATTCAAAGGAAATTTAAGAGCATTTGACTACTATTTACTCATTGATGAAGATGAAAAATATGATTTAAACTATTTTATGGGTTCAACAAGGCTCGTTAAAGATAAATCATGGGAACCGGTAAGATATGATGAAATCTATTTGAACAATAAAATTGAGTTCTATGACGATACGAGTGCCATAATCTTCATTCACTTTGACAAGCCCAATGCAAAGGCCGTGCTTGTTCAACTTCCAAAAAGATTTGATGAAAACAATATAAATTATGATTACTTTAGAACAAATGACTGCGAATTTATCTTAAAGGCCTGGTATTAGATTTAATTAAATAAAAATGCTTAACAACATCAGTGACACGGAAATCAAAATCAGACTTGAAATTGAATCTGTAACGCTTGTTGAAATTGGAATTACAATATTATCCGGGTCTAAATTATGATTGTAGGAGGTTATTGAAATATAATAGACTAAAAATACCATTATAGTGACTAAAATAAGTCCGGACAATGCAGAAATTGGAATTATTTTTTCAAATCCGACTCCAGTAACGCCAAATACCAAAGATGAACCTTCAGCGAGTATTCCTATAAATGGGAAAATGACAATAGCTAAAATAAAACAGACTGCAAAGTTATGCAAAGCCTCTCCTTCAGGTTTTCTAATTGGTTCAACTAGACCGGAATGAATTCCTGATGATAGTCTTGCTCCCAAAATACTAATTAAGCTTCCGCATTCTCCTGAAAACAATGGTATCAATGTCAACAGACTTGGATTGGAGAGCAATGTTTCAACCGCACCATTTAATATTCCTCCTGCAGAACATCCTAAAAAGGAGCATAAAAGCAAAACAGGAGTGGATTGTGATAGAATTGTTTTAGTCTCATATGATAATCTGTAGCAGTAAATAAATGATACTATTACAATTAAAAATATAACGATAAGTGCTGCATCTTTTATAATCCAATTGACACTTAACAGCTGCAATATAAAAAGAGACATAATAATAGCTGGCAAAGTAAACAAATCACCGAATGCAGCAATTATTGGACTTGTAATGTTGTCCGGATCCCAACCATGCTGAAAGCTTTTAAATGATATGAACATGGTTATCGGCAACATTATTAAATTTGAAATAACACCTGCAATTACGCTAATCAAAATGAAATCTATCAATGACATTGCAGGATAATGTAATAACAAACACATTAAATTAGCAACGATACCCAAAAATAAAGATAGAACTAAAGTTAATACAAAAGAAGAAAATATGTTGTGATTTAATTCTTCTGACCTTTCAAACTTAGGTGATATTATACCAATGTGGAGGTTGGTTGATAATCTTGAAGCAAAAGAACCAAAAATATTTCCCCTCATCCCAATAGCACCAGGAATCATTACTAACAATCCCGGAAATGTTTCAAGGAAAAAGGTCATTTTACCTAAAATAATACCTGCTATTAAATCACCAATAGCACAAATTAAAAGAGCGATTAATCCTTCTTTTAAAATAGATTTATGTTCTCCGTAAAAATCAGAGAACGCTTGAGTAGATAGTGAACTGCGAATCTTCTTCTGTTTGCTTTTCACAAATATCACTACCCTTAATCATTTTTATCACTCAATATTCTATAATTATTCTTCTAATTCATCTGGAATGTCATCTAATGAACAAGTTCCTGCAGCTAATTTTTCAAGCAAATCAGCGCCCTCATCTGTTCCTTTTAAAATTAATGTGTCACCAGCTAAAAGCATTGTATTCTTATCAGGACCGTAAATCCAGGATACGCCACGTCTAATAGAAATTACTCTCATACCTGTACGATTCACTAAAAGCAAATCACCTAATGTATTATTAGCTAATTCTGATGAGTCATCTATAGTAACTCTAACAATACTTTTATCGGATTCTTCCATAACCATTTTAAATACTGGATGTGGTTTAAAACCAGTTAATACTAAATCAGCTAAATCTTTTGCTGCATTTGCCATACTTTCTGTAGCTTCGGCAATTTCAAGTAATGCTGTTAATTTTTCAGCATCTTCATATGATCTGGCAGCAACTAATGATTCTTTTTTAATTTCATAATTCATTGCATTGACTTCATTTTCTAATGTAATGACTTCCTCAGCAGCAGTCTTACTGTTGAACAATACAGCGGAATAAGCTAAATCAACCATTAATTCCGACATGTTCTTCATTTCAATTAAAAGATTTTTGATTGACAATTAAATTACCTCATAAGTCGTTTGGATTGACATGCAATAAACATGCTTTTCTAAGTTTCAATAATGTTTTTTTCTTTGATTTCAAATCTTCAACTTCTTCTAAAATGTTTTCTAAAGGTTCTCTTAAGCATTCAACTGTCTCTTTATCGTGTAACCACATACATTCCTTACAGTTCCAAACGCCTTTGCCTTTAATCCATTCCCCGCCAGTTGAAGAATCTCCGCATGGATAAAATGGACAATAACAGAAATCACAGTACTGACCTTCATAGTGACATGGATAGAACTCACATTCACGGTTAGGTCCATGTGCAATTTCGCCATTTAAAAATTTTTCATAATGATTTTGTGATAATGGATGAATTTTAGACCTTATAACATATCCTCTAGGTGTTACAAGTTTTCCATCCTGCTCATAAGTTAAATCGTTTCCGACTATTAATGTACAAGACATGTTAACAATGTCTTCTGTTAAATCTTTAAGTTTAACGATTGTTGCTTTTGGAGGCTCATAAGTACTATCAATAATACCAATTAATGCATTTTCACCTTTAATATCTAAAACACATTGTTTAAATCTTCTGAATGGTTCTTTACGTGTTTTACTAATAGGATTATATATAGCAACTATTAAGTTAGCCTCAAGTGCATACCTTAATTTCTTTTCTATTTCAGAAAGTGGAGTCAATATATTGCTTAAGCTGATAGCTGCAAAATCATGCAACGGTGCTCCTAAGTGACTGGAAGCATAATTCAAAGCGGATACTCCAGGATAAACCTTAATTTCAACATCATCATATTTACTAACAATCTGATACAATACGTTGGCCATTCCAAAAACACCAGGGTCTCCAGAACTAATTAATGAAACTGTTTGGCCATCAAGACTTTTTTGAATGGCAAATTCAGCTCTCGCTATCTCATCGCCCATTCCTTTTTTGATAACTTCCTTACCGGAAATTAAATCCTCAATCTGATTAATATATTTTTTATAACCTATAATAACATCAGATTCCTCGATGGCTTTAATAGCCCCCAAGGTCATGTTATCCCTATTCTGACCAATTCCAATTACATTAATCATTGTATCAACCTAATATAACTAATAGCTATTGTTACTGCTGCCGCCACTACTACTGCTACTACTGCTACTACTGCCGCTACTACTATAATCAGTATATGCAGTATTATAACTGTTACTGCTGCCGCTGTAATCAGTGTATGCAGTATTATAACTGTTACTGCTGTTATAATTAGTGTATGATGTATCACCAGTTTTATTATGCAATTTTAAGATTGAATTTATTACTATTGTCCTTTCATCAACTGTAAGTCCATTTTCCTTGTAGGATGCATTTCCTTTTGCTATAATCTTATAGGATGGGACTTTACTAATAACAATTTGTCCTGAGTTTGAATTAGGAGATGCATAACCTAAAGCTTCTATAGTTACTGTAAAATTGCCTTTACTAGTGTCATCGTAAGTTGTAACATTCATAGAATCAACATTAACACCATCGACCTGCGACATTGACTCCATCTTCAAGGCTACATCTTTTTTATTAGTAATGTTAACAGGACTTGGATCTTTAATTAACATATTATTTACTTTTTCTGGAGTAAACATTCCAGCTATTTTTGAAATTTGCATATCTATCAGCCCTTGAACATTAGGAGCTTCGGAAGTTACAATGGTATATGAACTAACAAGTCCCACTTCAAAGAATATAATAAATAATACAACAATTAAAATAATTCTAAGTACCTTACTTGCCATTTTTATCACAATCATTTTACTTATAATAAGTACATTATAATAATTTAAATTTTATTTTTAATATATAATAAATATAACGAATGAAAATAAACATTAGGATTAAAAATTCTCAAAGTTTATTAATATAGAAAATAAAAATTTTAACTAATATGTCAACTAATAAAATTCTATTAAAATTTGCAAAAAAGGGAATCAACCTATCACCTGAAGCTTATAATAAAGTTATTAATGCAGAAAATCCTATTGATTTTGCATCTTCACTGATAGTCAAATTAAAAAGCGATAAATTTACATCAAAAGATTTAGTATCAGTCAGTGGTGAAATAGTTGATGAAATTACAGGTAATCCTATAACTGAAAAAGATAATCAGGAAACACTAATTGAAAACCAAACCAAACCAAAAACACAACAAACACCAGAAAAACCAATAGAAAAACAAACACCACAAGTAGAAAAAACTCCTATAAAACCAATAGAAAATCAAAGCAAACCAAAAACAGAACAAACACCACAAGTAGAAAAACCTGTTTCAATGGAAAATTTGAAAAAAGATAGTGATGTTAAGCAAAAACATGTAAATGAAGCCATTTTAGAAGCTTCAGAAACTGTTAAAGATGAAAAAATTAAATTTAAAAGAAACTTAGAGAAATCTAATGTTGAATATGATTTCGAAATCATTCAGGATACCAGTAAAAAATCATACACCAGCGGAGAACTTGAAAACCTAATTTCATATTTCAAAAGCAGATATGAAAAATTATATAACATATTATCCAAAAGACCTGAACTTAGAAAGCCTATTAAAGTAGCTGATATTGATGATTCTCAAGACAGTTTGAGCATGATTTTAATGGTTAAAGAAATCAGATCAAGTAAAAACGGCCATAAAATCGTTGATTTCGAGGATGATACCGGAAGCATATCCGTGTTATTCTCCAACAACAATGATGAATTGTTTGCTGAAGCTGAAAAATTAGTTAGGGACGAAGTAATAGGAGTAATTGCAAACAAAAGTGACGACAATAACTTCGCTTTTGGCCAACAAATAATCAATCCGGGTGTATTAAGAGTTCCCGAAAAGGAAATGGACTTTGGAATTGTATTCTTATCTGATGTTCACATCGGCAGTCTAACATTCCTTGAAGACGCATTCACAAGGTTCATTGATTGGATTAACTGTGATTATGGTACTGAAGAACAAAGAAGAGTGGCTGAAGATGTTAAATATCTTATTATCGGTGGGGATATTGTAGATGGAATTGGTGTATATCCAAACCAGGAAAAAGAGCTTGCAATTAAAGACATTACAGAGCAATACAACGAAGCAGCCAGATTCTTGGGAAATGTCAGAAGCGATATCAAAATCATTATTGCTCCTGGAAACCACGATGCATCAAGAGTCGCTGAACCTCAGCCTGCTGTACCTGAAGAATATGCTAAAGCATTATATGAATTGGATAATGTTGAATTTATTTCAAATCCTGGTGTAGTTTCATTGGATGGAATCAATGTCCTAATATACCACGGACGTAGTTTTGATGATTTGGTAATGGCTGTAAAAGAATTTACTCACGAAAGAAATGACCTATTGATGGAAGAATTATTACAAAAAAGACATTTAGCTCCAATTTATGGAGAAAGAACACCATTAGCTTCAGAACTTGAAGATTATTTAGTTATTGACGAAGTACCTGATGTATTCCATACAGGACATGTTCACATTAATACATATAGAAGATTTAAAGGAATACATATGATTAATTCAGGTACTTTCCAGACTCAAACAGAGTTCCAGAAAATTTATAACATTGAACCAACTCCTGCTGAAGTTCCTGTACTTCATAAAGGAAAATATAAGCATTTTAAATTTTTATGATGAGGTTTTTTAATGAAAAAGAATATTGATGAAATAATTAAAATTTCAAATGAGATTTATGATAAAGGATTAGTTTCAGGAAAAGCTGGAAACATTAGTGTGAGATTTAAAGGAGAAATTGGTGATATAATTGCCATAACCCCTACATTAAAATCTCTGTCTAAACTAAATGAAGAAGACATAGTATTGGTTGATCTTGATGGAAATGTATTGACTAAAGGAAAACCTTCCTCAGAAGTCAACATGCATTTGGAAATCTATAAAAAAAGACCTGACGTTAATGGTATTGTCCATACACATTCTCCATATGCTACAGGATTTGCCCATTCATCTAAAAAAATCAAAAGGTATGAGGGTTTTGGTGAAATAAAAACTCCATATTTAGCTGAAATAGATTATGAAAAACCAGGAAGCGACGAATTGGCTAAAAGTGCCAGTGAAGGTCTTGGAACTGAAGACGTTTTAGTATTGAAAAATCATGGAGTAATTTGTGTAAGCGATAATCTAAAAGAAGCGGAACTGCTTGCAGTTTTTGTTGAGGAAATTGCAAAAAGTCAGTTTATAACATTGATGTTAAATTCAGTTGAAGATAGAATTTAATCTTCACCTGAAAAAACATTAGATTTTTTTCTATTATCCATTCCTTCTTCAATCATTTTAAGGATTAATCCGGATAATGAAGTATCTTCATCGATTGCAATTTTTTTTAATTCTTTTTTTAAATCAACGGGTAGATTTATAGTAGTTTTACTTATATCTGACATGTATAATAATTGATATTTAATTTAATATAAATTTTACTATAATCATCGCATTAAAAAATTAATTCATAACACCAAAAACTATTTAAGTGTAGGATAAAATATATAGTATTTAATACACATTTGACTTGTTTTTAATAATATTTTTGGGAGGAGTAGTTATGAGCAATCAAACAATCGATGAAGTATCCGAGATTCTTGAGTACATTACTGAGAATAATACTGTACCACGTAATATTAGAGAGGCAGCTAAAGATTCTAATGAACTTTTACACGATGAAGAGCAAGACCAATCTGTAAGAATAAGTACAGTTTTAGGAAAATTAGATGAAATAAGTAACGATCCAAATATTCCAGTTCATGCTAGAACTTTAATTTGGGAAGTTTTATCAAAATTAGAATCAATCTAATTTCTTTTTTTATTTTATTAATATTTTGAAATAGCAACTGCTATTGTAACACCATCATAAGAAGTTTTTTTATAAATCAATTTTGAATCAAAACCTGCTGTAATTAAAGCTGAAGGTTCACAAACGCCATAGATTCCAAATTTAGATTTTACAAATTCAGATTTTTGTATATCATTTGACTCGAATAATTTTAATTTATCCAAATCAACGAAATTGATTGGAACATTTAATTTATCTGATAATTCTAACATACCTTTTTCATCTTTTTTAATTTCAGCAGATGCAAACATGTTTATTCTTGATATATCCATTTTTAAATCATTCAATGACTTTTTCAATCCATAATATAAATCATTGCATTCTTTTCCACGTTTACATCCTAATCCAACAACAATTTTTCTCTCCTTTAAAATAATCTTATGATTTTGCAACAATACATGGATTTCATCTGTATTTATTTTTGATGAATAATTAATAGAGACATCAATTTCATGTGTATTATTTTTCAAATATTTATATAAATAATCTAAATTTTTTTCAGAATTGACAATAAATGAAATTTGTCTTCCTTCTAAAATTGACTTATTGAAAAATAAAATTTCATCTGTATTATCGATAGACAGGTAAAGATCTCTTGCCAAAACATCAATTCCCAACCTTTTGTTAACATCAGTGGAAGTGGTAATCACAGGTGTTGCATTAATCAATTTGGATACCTTTTTGGTCAATTCATTTGCACCACCCAAGTGGCCTGACAATGTGGATATTACAAAATTTCCATTGTCATCTATGTTTAAAACTGCTGGATCAGATACTTTTGATTCTATTAATGGTGCAATGGATCTAATCAAAATTCCAGATGCCATTATTGCTATTATTGCATCATATTCATAGAATAGTATTGAAAAATACTTTTTTACATTTTTATGATATAAATCAGTTTTTATGACTGTTGAATCAGCATCTAATTTATTTTTTAATGTGACTGCCAATTTTTGACCTTTATCTGACACTGAAATTATTGCGATTTTCATAATATCACTTTCATCAATATTAATAATAAGATTATTGTAAATGTAAATAAAATAATTGTTAATTTAGACAATTTTACTGCTTTTTCAATATCTTCAACATTAATTTCCTTATTTTCATCACCTAAAACATAGGTGTCTTTTTTAACAAGCTTAATATCAAGGGCTCCAGCAGTGGATGCCATTGTATAGCCAGAGTTTGGACTTGGACAATTTCTTGCATCTCTCATCATTATCCTGAAACTGTTTTTTCCATTTAAATTAAGAATATAAGCCGATAAAACAACATACAAACCAGCTATTCTGGATGGAATATAATTTAGAATATCATCAATCTTTGCTGGAAAATACCCAATGTCTTTTAATTCATCAGTTTCATAACCAACCATTGCATCAAGTGTATTGTACAGACGATATAACATTGGAACAAGCAGTAACCAGTATAAAGAATCATTTATCTGATAAAATAATATTATAATGCCAAATATGAAATAGTAAAAAATTGGTGCAACATATGAATCTGTAATGTTTTCAGTTAAACTTTCAATAGTTGCTGAAACGATAAAACTTTCTGTTAATTCATCTGTGTTTCTGCTAACTAAATAAGATACTGATTGTCTAGCTTTATCTAAACTTTCATTTAAATCATTTTTAACATTAACAGCTGTTTGTAATAGCATATTAACAGAAAATGAAGAAGATAATAATATTGTAAATATAATAAATAATAATATCAGATTGATTTTTCCAATAAAATAAAATAAAAATATTATTACACTTGAAACCAATGTTGTGGACAATATCAATAACAGACCGGATAATCTGTTTTTAATTTTTATGAAAATATTTTTGAAGAAATTTATTATTGATCCATAAATCACAACAGGATGAATTCTTCCTGGAAGTTCACCATATATGACATCAATTGCAAGTGAAAACAATAAAGCCAATATAATAAATAAAAATAAATTTAATGAATTAATATTTCCTCCATTAGAAAAAACAATATCATTAATAAATTTATTATATTCAATCATACTTTATATTATATATAATAAAAAAATATATAATTTATTATTAAATTTTTAAAGATGATACTATGGATTTTGAAGAAAACATTAAAAACTGGTTAATGGACGAAGAATGTCTTATAGAAAAGAAATTTGATGAAAATGCAGATTTTCACTATATCATTGAATTTCCTAAGGATAATATAATGGATGTTGTCAAACCTGTAGGAAAAGATTGTATTATTATTGCTTGTGCTACTCAGGTTGCTCAAGAACATGTCAATTTGATGGTTGCTTCAAGACCTGAAGTGAGAAGGAACTTTATTTTAGATTTACAATTTGGACTTAACAGCTATCTGGTTGATTTTGAACTTAGTATCAATCAGGATCTCTTGCAGCAATTTGTTGTAACAGATACTATTTTTGAAGATGGTTTAACAAAAAACGAATTAATGAAAACTATTAAACGTGTTTTTAAAGCAAAATTACATTGTATTTTCTTAATTGACAAAGCATTTGGTGGAGTTTCACCAAACGTATCATCCTCCAATCAAAACGATATGTTCGTTTAATGAGGGAGAGGTGCATTTCAAGTATAAACTTTTTGAGGGTATATTAAGATTGAAGAGGTATATTTCATCTGTAAACACTTGAAATTTATCTTTTCTATTTTTTCGTTATTTTTAATTTAAATCAATTTTAACCTTTAGTTTTATATTTAATGATATTGAATCAATTTTTCATTTTCTTTACACTTGAAACCCATGTCTTGAAAATTGATTTTCGCATGAAATATGATACACTTGAAACATATCTCTCACTCTCTTAGAATTTTTTAAAATTTTCTTTTTTATGGAATTTCTCTTTTGATATTTTTTGTTTTTGTCATTTTTTTACACTTGAAATAGTTATTTTATATTTGAAATTTTACTATTTCATGTTTTATATTTTAGATTATTATCATAAGCGTTTTAATTAATTAAGCTGATAAATTTTGTTATTTTTCTAAATTAAGATTTATTAGTTATCTATTTTTTATTTTAAGGAATTTTAATTTTCAATTTTATTATTTTATAATAACTATTGTAATAAAAACATTTATTTATGATATTGCTTAATAAATTAACACTGGAATTAATACTTATAGTTTTTTTCTAATTTTTACATTGACTTATAATTTTTTATACTGGTGTTAATAATGGCAAATATTTTCGATGAAATGGAACAAAATGAAACTGATTTAAATATCATTTTTAAAGATAAAAAACCTTTAGATCACAGATTTTTACCTGAAAAATTAGTTCACAGGGAAGAACAGATAAGGCAGATAGCTAAATATTGGGTTGATGCACTAAATCAAGTAACGCCTTCGAATGTAACATTATATGGTAAAACTGGTACTGGTAAAACTGCAGCATCCAAATTTGCCCGTGAACAACTGATTGATGCAGCAAGCCATAAAAATGTATTTGTTAAGGTTGAATATATCAGATGTACTGATTACACTACTGAATATCAGGTCATTGCTCAATTATGCCAAAAACTTGGAAGGGATGTTCCTAACAGGGGTTGGACAAAAGGAGAAATCGTAAATACCTTTAGGGATATTTTCAAAACTAATGCTTTCGGTAAAAAATTAATTTTAATTGTTATTTTGGATGAAATTGATATCCTGCTCGATAAAGACGGTGATGGAATATTATACACTTTAACAAGGACAGATAATGTTTCCGTTTTATCCATTAGTAATTATCTTGATTTTAAAAATTTAATCAAATCCAGAGTAACCAGCAGTTTGAACGATAAGGAAATTGTATTTCCTCCTTATGGAGCAGATCAATTAAGTGATATATTGTCTGAAAGGGCTCAATTGTCATTCAATGATGATGTTTTAGATAGTGATGTTATTCCATTATGTTCTGCTATGGCTGCTAAAGAAGAAGGTGATGCAAGATATGCTCTTGACTTACTTAAAAATGCTGGTGAATTGGCTTTTGATGAAAATGCGGAAAAAGTCACTAGCGAACATGTTAGAATCGCAAAAGATAGAATAGAGCATAATAAGGTCACTGAAATTATTCAAACATTGCCTTTACAACAGCAAAGGGTTTTGGAAGCAATATTGAATTTGACTAAACAAGGTGATGAAATCAGCTCTGGAAAATTATATGATGAATATAAGGAATTATCCAAGCAGGATGCTGTTACATACAGAAGGATATTCGACTTTATTAACGAACTTGAATTATTGGGAATAATTTCTACCAATACAATTTCTCGTGGTCGTGGAAAAGGCAGAACCAATATCATCAAGTTGCAGTGTGATGAAAATTTACTTGAAACAACCCTTTTCTCTATTTAGGGTTGTTTTTAATTAATGTTTTTAGAATAGCCATTCTTACAGGAACGGCATTGAATGCTTGAGTGAAATATTTATTGTATCTTGTATCATCGACATCAGTATCTATTTCATCAATTCTAGGCAATGGATGCATTACAATAACATCTTTACCTTCAAGCATTTTTTTATTTACTATATAAGCTCCTTTTATTTTTAAATAATCGTTGATATCACCAAAACGCTCCTTTTGAATTCTTGTAACATATAACACGTCAACATCATCAATTATACTTTCAATGTTATTCACTTCTTCATAAACAATATTGGTCTTATCTATATCGTGAAGAACTTCCTGAGGCATTTTAAGCTTATCCGGTGATACTAAATATATTTTAACGTTATTGTATAAACATAATGCATTTGATAATGAATGTACTGTACGACCGAATTTCAAATCACCTATCAATGCTATTTTTAAATTGTCGATTTCACCAATTTCCTTTTTTATGGTATACAAATCTAGCAATGTTTGTGTTGGGTGTTGACCTGCACCATCTCCGGCATTAATGACTGGAACATCAACAATATCTGATATGAACTTTGAAACTCCTTCAAGTTCATGTCTGATTACCAAAGCATCACTATATCCTTCAAACATTTTTGCTGTATCTGCAATGCTTTCACCTTTTGACACGGAACTTGAACCACTAGTTTCAAATCCAATGCATTCACCATTTAAACGTTTCATGGCAGTTTCAAAAGACATTCTTGTTCTTGTTGATGGTTCAAAGAACATTAAACCTAATATTTTTCCTTTTAATTCTTCAGAAATTTCTTTTGATTTAGCAATATCCTCTAACTTGCTTGCTTCTTCAAGAATATAATCTATATCTTCCCTATCGAAATCCTTTATGGAAATTATATTTTTTAATTTAAAAATTCTAATCACCTTTTCTATATTATTCTTTCTATAGGCACAACAAGTATATCTTTTGCACCTGCATTCCTTAATTTATTCACTAGATCAAAAACTTCATCTTCATCTATTACTGCTTGTGCTGCAACAGTTTCTTCTTCTGACAATACTTCAGATATTGTTAAACCACCCATTGATGGCATAACTTCTTTTACACACTCCAAATCTTTTGTTTTTACATTCATCATTAATAATTTTTTACGTGCAGCATCCAATACACCTTTGATACTGGTACTGACTGAATCAATTAAATCCTTTTTAGTTTCAACACTTTTTTTATTTGCGATAAGAACTATTGAACTTTTAAGTAATGTATCTACAATTTCCAGGTGATTCATTTTTAATGTTGTTCCAGTACTGGTTAAATCAGTTATTAAATCGGCAACACCTATAAATGGAGCCGCTTCTGTAGATCCGCTTAATTTAACGATTTTTAAATTTAGATTATTTTTTTCAAGATATTTTTTTGTTAATGTTGGAAATTCGGTAGCTAATGTCATTTCGGATGTAATGTCATCAATTGATTTGATGTTTGAATCTTCAGGGGCCGCCAAGACCAAATTTGTTTTTCCAAATTTCAAATCAAGCAATTCGATAACATCAGCTTCGCTTTCTTTTATTAAATCTATGCCTGTTATTCCAATATCTGCTATTCCATCTTGAACAAATTCAGGAATATCTGATGCTCTTGCAAATAAAACATCAATATCTTTATTAAAAGTTTTAGAAATTAGTTTTCTGCTTTCTCTATCCTTTAATCCTAATCCTGCCTTTTCTAAAATATTTATTGAAGGTTCACTTATTCGTCCTTTGGAAGGAACAGCAATTTTTATTTTCATTATAATCTTTCCAATTTTTTATATGTTTATATTTTTGTAATCGTGTTATTTAATACTTTTTTTTAGGTTTTAGTATTATTAATCATTATAAATCTTACTACTTTTAAATATTTATTCTTATTTTTTTGTTTTGTCAACTATTTAAGCAAAATATTTAAATATTAAGTCATATTATAATGTATATCTAACTTAAGATTAATTGAATTAGTCTTAAGTTTTAATAAAATTTACGAGGTGAAAATTATGTCTGAAATACCAAAAGCTCCTATTGCAAGAATCATCAAAGAAGCTGGTGCTGAAAGAGTCAGTGAAGATGCAAAAGCAGAATTAGCTGCATACGTTGAAGAAGTTGCTCGTAACGTTGCTAAAGAAGCTACTCAAGTTGCTAAAATCGCAAAACGTAAAACTATTAAAGCTGATGATATTAAATTAGCTATTAAAAACTTATAATTAAGTTTTTAACTACTTTTTTTATTTTTTTTAGGTGTTATTATGAAGGATAATACTATATTGATTAAAAATGCATTAATTTTAAATCCGAATAACTTTGAAAATAAGGAACAATCCCTTTTAATAAAAAATGATGTTATTTCTGAAATTTCTGATGTAATCGATGAAGGAAATGTTGACAAGGTAATCGATGCAACCGGAAAAATATTACTTCCTGGATTCATTAATACTCATACTCATTTATCAATGGCATTGTTTAGAGGTTTAGCCGATGACTTAAGTTTGGACAGTTGGCTGAATGATCATATATGGCCTATGGAAGCAAATCTTAATGGAGAATATTGTTATATTGGGGCATTATTGGGTGCCGTTGAATTAATCAAATCAGGTACAACAACTTTCAGTGATATGTATTTTTATATGGAGGATGTTGCCCGTGCAGTAGATGAAGCTGGTATCAGGGCAGTCTTATCATATGGAATGATTGATTTTGGAGATGCTGAAAGAAGGGAAAATGAAATTAAGGAAAATATTAAATTATATGAAAATTGTAATGGAATGGCTAATGGAAGAATCAAAGTATTCTTTGGACCTCATTCCCCTTACACAGCTTCAGAGGAATTGTTGATTAAAGTTCGCCAACTAGCAGACGAATACAATATGGGAATTCATATACATGTTTCTGAAACTGAAAAAGAAATTAATGATGTTTCTCAAGAAAAAGGATTAAGACCTTTTGAATACTTGGATAAAATAGGATTTTTAGGTCCAGATGTTGTTGCCGCTCATTGTGTATGGTTAAGCGATAATGAAATAGATATTATAAAGAAAAATAATGTCAAAGTTTCACATAATCCATGCAGTAATATGAAATTGGCTTCAGGTATCGCTCCGATTTCAAAATTGATTGAAAATGATGTTTGCGTAAGTATAGGTACTGATGGCGCTTCTTCAAATAATAATCTTGATTTGATTGAAGAGCTTAAGACTGCAAGCTTGCTTCAGAAAGTATCCACACTTGACCCTAAAGTCTTATCTTCAGATGAAGCTTTAACTATGGGAACCATTAAAGGTGCAGAAGCTTTAGGACTTGAAGATGAGATAGGTTCCATTGAAGTAGGCAAAAAGGCAGATATTATTTTGATTGATACTGATTCAGCTAATATGGTTCCAAACAGTTCCAATTTGAGTTCAAACATTATTTACTCAGCTAATGGTTCTAATGTTGACACTACCATTTGTGATGGTAAAATATTAATGGAAAATAAAAAATTAGTTGTTTTGGATGAACAAGAAATTTATGACAAAGCTAGAAAGGCTATAAAAGAATTAAAAGAATTAAAAGAAGCTAATATCTAGCTTCAAATTCTATTTTATTTTTATTTATTACAATACTTTTTTTCCATTCGTCTAGACTTTCAGGGAAATCAGATCTGAAATGAGCACCCCTACTTTCTCTACGAAGTATTGCTGATTTTACAGTTAAAATACAGATTTCAACCATATTGATTACTTCAAGAGCTGTTACCAATTCGGTATTATACTGTTTTTTCTCACTTACGTCAAGGCTATCCAGTTCCTTTTGCATTTCTAGAAGTTCGCCTAAAGCTTCGTTTAAGGTTTTTTCTTCTCTTACAATAGCTACTTTTTCCCACATTAAGTTTTTAATTCTGTTCTTAAAGTCCTGTGGTTTGATAGTACCTTTTTTGATAATTCCTTCAATTCTTGAAGCTTCATTTTCAACCATTTCTTCATTGGTTTTTAAATCGGTTTGTTTGGCGGCTTTGGATGCACTTTCACCGGCTATTTTTCCAAACACTTGTGTATCTGCCAGTGCATTACCTCCCAAACGGTTTGCTCCATGAACTCCTCCGCAAACTTCCCCTGCTCCAAATAGGTTTTCAAGGGATGTTGATGCATCAGTATTGATTTTCAAACCACCCATAAAGTGATGTGCGGTAGGAGCCACTTCTATTGGCTCATGTTTAATGTCTACACCAACATTTTCGAACTGCAAAACCATTGTTTCGAGTTTTTCATCAATATAATCGTCATCTAAATGAGAAATATCTAAATAGACTCCTCCGTCATCTGTTCCTTTTCCTTCAATTATTTCCTGATATATTGAGCGAGCAACAACATCACGTGTGGCTAGTTCCATTTTTTCAGGAGCATATTTGGACATGAATCTTTCACCATCTTTGTTTAGGAGGATTCCACCTTCAGCTCTTACTGCTTCGGTTACTAAAATTCCCCTTTTGGTTTTTGGTTTTACCATACCTGTCGGGTGGAATTGAATTTGTTCCATATCAATCAAATTGGCTCCGGCTCTAAATGCTATTGCATATCCGTCTCCATTTTTCTGGAATGTGTTTGATGTTACAGGGTATAATTGACCAGCTCCTCCACTGGCCAATATTGTTGATTTTGCTTGGAAATATATTAAACTGGAATCTTTTAAATCAAATCCGCATGCACCTATTACCTGTGTGCCTTCGCATACAAGTGATGTTATCATTACTTCTTCAATACATTCAATATCTCTTCTAATGATTTCTTCTTTAAGTGCATTTAACAATTCTGCGCCTGTTCTGTCTCCTTGATAACATGTTCTTCTAAAAGATTGCCCACCGAATGGTCTTTGATCAATTTCACCTGATTCCTGACGGTCAAATAGAGCTCCATAATTTTCCAAATCTATCAATCTTTTTGGTGATTCATTGACTAATATTTCAACAAGTTTTTCATCGTTGAGGTAACTTCCTCCCTTAAGGGTGTCGTGCATGTGAGCTTCTATTGAATCGTCTTTGTCTACAGTTTTGAAAACAGCATTATAACCGCCTTCAGCCATTCCAGTACAACCAGATCTAAATGAAAGACCTTTAGAAACTATGAGGGGTTTTAAACCAGCATCATCAACTTCTATTGCTGCTCTGGAACCTGCCCCTCCAGATCCTATTATTAATACATCCGATGAGATAGTTTTTATTTCCATTATATTACCCTGTAAAATAATTTGTGATAGTATTTATATTCATGATAGTTAAAATAAATTTCTTTAAAATATTTATAACAAAAATGAGTTAATTATAGTTATGTATCTATATTTGTTAGATTAAGTTTTAATAAAATATTTTACATTTCAACTAAATTAAAAAAATGATTAAATATTTTAACATTAACAATTAGTAAATGTAATTTAATTAGAGGTTTTTTCATGAAAATAGATGGTGAAGTTGCAACTGGTTTGGGGAAAGGATCATATTTTCTATCACAGGAATTTTACACTAAAGAGTTTGAAAAAAATTTGGGTTTTATTCCATATCCCGGAACTTTAAATGTCATAGTTAGTGAAGAATATCTTGGCGAGATTAATAAAATCAAAAATGAGTGTGAAAATTTAATAAAGCCAGATACTGAATTTGGAGCTGTAAAATATATTGAAGCAATATTAAATGATAATGTTAATGGAGCTATTGTCTTTCCTGCCAAGACCACTCATGAAGAAAATTATCTGGAATTCATTTGTGAAAAGAAGTTAAGGGATGAGTACAATCTTGCCGATGGAGACATTGTATCTTTGGAGTTCTAATTTTTTTAATTAATTTTATATTTTTACAGATTTACCAAAAAGTTTTTTATATATGACTAATATATTTGATAATACGTTCTCAGGGCGGGGTGCAATTCCCCACCGGTGGTGATTTTGATAAAATAAGTCCACGAGCACAAACTAAGTGTTGATTTGGTGAAATTCCAAAACCGACGGTGATAGTCCGGATGGAAGAGAAGTAATAGATTGTAGTTATTTTTAGCCCTGGTTCTAGTAAATAAGGAGATATTACTATGAATCAAGAAACAAACTTAGATAAAGCTTTAGAAGCTATTAGAAACGGTGAATTCGTACTTGTTTTTGATGATGATGATAGGGAAGGCGAAGTTGACATGATTATCGCTTCCGAATTCGTAACCCCTAAATCAATTGCAACCATGAGAAATGATGCTGGTGGTTTAATTTGTAACTGTCTACATTCTGATTTTTGTGAAGCAATTAAATTACCGTTTATGGTTGATATTATGCAAGCTGCATGTGAAAAATATCCAGAACTTGCTGAACTTGCACCAAATGATATTCCATATGATGAAAGGTCTTCCTTTTCAATTTGGACCAATCACAGAAAATCTTTCACAGGTGTAACAGATCATGACAGAGCAATGACCATTAGTGAAATGGCTTTAATGATGAAAGATGAAAGATTTGATGAATTCGGAGCTACTTTTAGATCTCCTGGGCATGTTTGTCTTTTAAGAGGAGCGGACGGACTTGTAAAAAATAGAAGGGGACACACTGAAATAGGTCTTGCATTATGTGAACTTGCAGGTGTTACTCCGGTCTGTGTAGTTTGTGAAATGATGGATGGTGAAACCGGACAGGCTACTTCAATCGCTGATGCTCGCAAATATGCTGAAGAGAATGGATTAATCTTGCTTAGAGGCGAAGATATCATTAATAAATATTTAGAAGAATAATTAATTTAAATTATTCTTTTTTTTATCTACAATATAATTAGCTATAAATTCTGTAATCTGTTTTATTTTATAGGAATTGTAAATGCTGAATGCAACATATCTTCCGTCATTCATTTGTATTTCCAAACCGTCCTTAACTTCTTTTGATTGATTTATAGCTATTATTTTTATCCAAGGAATCCTTAATGTCTTAGTTTTCAAAGCCTTTTCAATATGGATTCCGTCATCCTTGAATCTGACTGTCTTTACCACACGTCTGTTAATGTCGGATGCAATCTGAATATCTCCATTTTCATCAAAGATATAGTCAGGAATAAGACAAGTTGCTTTCCATCCCTGTTTCATTTTTTTCAGTACATGTGCACGATCTTTTTTTGTAAGTTTAACGCCTGTTTCGGGACTTAAATTAAGAGCCATTATATCACTTTACTTTTAATTTCATCAAATGTATAAATTTTATTGAATTCGACTTCACGGGCCATTGCGATTATTTCATCAATATTTAAATTATTCTCAATTAATTCCATTGCATATGATGTAAATAATTCATATCTAATTTCAACTTCAGGAATAAATCCTCTCATATCAGCATTTTTTAATTTAGGAAGTTTTAGAACTTTTTCGACATTGGAATTATTCCTAATATATGGTACTACATTTTCGAATATATCATCATTATATACTTTATTGAGCAAAACTGCCTCAACTGAAACTCCAAATTTTTCAAGCATATTGGCATGTGAAACAATGTCTATAGCTGCAGATTCAATTCCACCTTTGTTTACACCTGTAGCTAAAATCATAGGAATGTTTGATGACATTGCAATTTCAGCAGCTGAAAATGGTACTTTTTCATTTAAAAGACCTGTAAACACACTCATAACACCTTCAATAAGCACGATATCATAGTCAGATGAGTTGAGTTTCGCGACTGTAGATTCGATATCACACCATCCAAGATGACCGATTTTTATGGATGCGAAATCTTCCATCTTTCCTTTTGTCAGGTACAATCCAGGTATGATATCACGAACGTCAGGACCTACTTTTAGCAGTGCAACCTTATAACCTCTTTTTCTGATTGCACCTGCAAGGCCTGTTAATATGAAAGTTTTACCTGAGTCTGAGCCATTACTTCCAATCATTAAGTATTTGGGTTTTTTGAGAGGTTTAATTTCAGGTATTTTTATGTTTGTGTTGATTCCTACTTCATGCTGTAGGAATTTTTTGACTTGTATATTTCTATTGTAAATATCATCGAGGTCTTGTATATCTATTTGTTCCCTTAGGTTTTCTACAAGAATTGGGTTTTCATCTAGGATGCCATGAATCATGGTACCGATGACATTACCATCATCGTTACATGCTCCGGAAAAGATGTTATAATCCCCTTTTTCGTTTGTATCGCCATAATTCATTCTTTGAACTTTTGAATAGAATAATGGTTTGGCATCTCCTTCAACTTTACCATAGGTATGAGTGTGAAAACCGTCAACATCTTCTGTCTGGTTTTTTACTAAAAATGAGTTGTCAAATACTTTTGCCTTAACTCGGTCGCTTGTAATTAATGGAGAAAAATTCACGTCAATTAAACCAAGTCCTTCTTTAACGATTGGTACTGGTGATTTTCTTCCGATATCTATCTGGTTTGAAAGCAGCTGAAAGCCGGCACAAATTCCAATAATCGGTTTTCCGTCACGGGCCATTTTTTTAATTTCAGTATTTAATCCCATGTTTATGTCATTGGATTCGATTAATGTTCCGCCTGGAATGATTAATGCATCCAGTTCTTGTGAAGCTTTAATACCATTAACAAGACCATTTTCTTTTACTATATCTGTAGGTAGATTTCCAAAATCTTCAAATCCTGGAACAGACCCATTTAAATAAGCAAGTCCTATTTTTGTCATAAAAATAACCTCTCTTATATTCTATTGTTTTTTATAGTGTATAAAATTTAGAGGTGTATTTCAAGTGTAAAATTTGATGATGATGTTTTGAAAACTATTTAATGGGATGGTTTGAATTTCAAATTTACATGGATTGTTCATCCAGGGGGTTTTCCCCTTCTTTCCATTCCTTATATTCATAATATAATTGTTCATCTTTTATTTTTAAATCTTCCAGGAAATGCTTTTGTTTTTCATCATCCAGTTTTGATAGGATTTTTTCAATTGCAAGAAATGGAGCTAATTTCGGTTTTGGATCTTCTTTCTTTTGCATTTTTATTTTTATCAAATCGCAAATTTCCTTTAAATAATCAATGTTTAAAAGATATACTGTTTCAGGACTTGGGTCACGTTCATAATATTTTTCCGGCAATTCATCATTTTCAAAGTCTTTCATGAATTTAATTATTCTGTCCCTTTCTTGCAAAACCTTTTCAAGGCTTGAATATTCAAATTCCTTTCTATAACTTTTTGAATCCAATATCATATTAATTGCTCCAAACCTTTTTTCAATTTAATAAAATAAAAATCAGTGTAAAAAAATAATTTATTGAGTGTTTTCAAAAACACTCATAGCTTTGATAATTTTTTCATCATCTAATGGTTTAGCTTGAATTTGTAGTCCTACTGGAATATTGTCCACTTCACCAGCTTTAATGCTTCCTGCTGGAATACCTGCAAGGTTAGCTATTACTGTTAATATGTCGTAGGCATACATTTCCATAGGTTCTATTTCAGAACCAATTTCGTGAGGAAGTTTAGGCACGGTTGGTCCCACAATCAAGTCCACATTTTCAAGCATTGCGGTGATTTCCCCTCTGATTACAGACCTTGCTTTTAAAGCTTGTTTGTAGTATTTTCCACTGAATTCAGCTTCTGCAATGTGTGAACCTATTTTAATTCTTCTTAAAACTTCTTCACCACATACTTCTTCAATTCTATAACCATAGTCTCTTCCATCGTATTTTCTGGTTGCAGAGAAGAATTCGACATAGTTAATCAAGTAATATGTTGGTAAACATAAATCAATGTAATCGAAACTGACTTCAACAAGTTCTGCTCCGGCATTAACCAATTTATCAATAGCTTTGTTGACGGTTTTGTTAATTTCTTCGTCTGTAACATCAATGAATTCTTTACATACAGCTATTTTCATGCCTTCCAAACTTGTGTCTTCTAAAACTTCGGTGAAATCAGGTTTATCCCAGTCGAGAGTGGTACATTCAGTTTCATCATATTTTGCAATTGTATTTAAAGCTAGCGCAATTCCACTTACATCGTTAGCTAACGGTCCAATTTGGTCTAGACTCATGGACAAATCAAGTAAACCTTGTCTTGAAACGGCACCGTATGTTGGTTTAAATCCAACAACACCACAGTGGGATGCAGGGTTTCTTATGGATCCACCAGTATCTGAACCGATTGAAATGTCACACATTTCCGCTGCAATAGCTGCTGCACAACCTCCGGAGGAACCTCCAGGGATTCTTCCCATTGCCGCTGGGTTTTGGGTAGGTCCATAGTATGAAGTTTCAGTTGAACTTCCTGCTGCAAATTCATCCATATTTAAAATACCGATGATTATTCCATCTTCGGCAAGGATTTCTTCAACCACTGTTGCATTATAGCTTCCAATGTAATCTTCCAGGGTTTTGGAAGCTGCAGAAATAATCAAATCTTCTACATTAATGTTTGCTTTAATACCAAATACTAGACCAGCTAAAGCACCAACTTCTTCACCGTCTGCTATTTTCGCATCAATAGCTTCCGCTTGTTTTAATGCATTTTCATAATTTAATTCAATAAATGCATTAATGCTTTCGTTTTTTTCATCGATAACTTTAATGAAGCCTTCTACATTTTCTTTAGCTGTCATTTCTCCATTTTTTATGGAGTTTAATTTTTCAATAACGTTCATTAAAACACCTTAATAATCGTAAATTTATAATATTATTATTTTATTTTTTAAGGTTTATAAAGTTGTTTTTTTTACAAAGTTATAAATAATTATTTTTAAAGATTAATTAAACATGAAAAAAGCTATTGTATTTGATAACTCCGGGACATTAATAGAACGGTATAGAGTTATTAAAGATGTTTTCAACGGAGACATATTTACTAACATCAATTCCTTGGAGTTGATAGATTCTGCTGATTCTCTGGCATTGGTTGTACTTCAATTCAACACAAACAAATTGTTGAAATTAGACTCCAATACTTTAATTTCCGATGTTATTAAGCAGTATAACATAGATTTTGATGTAAGCTTTTCTACCAGTCAGGTTTCTAAGGCTGAAATTAAGGCCATTCTAGATGATGAAACTACAACTACTATATCAGACATAACTGATGGCTTTGAAATTCTGGGAGAAAAGATTCCCCACATGGAACTGTGCAATGGATCTGCATTAATTGTCGATATCGATTTGGGTCAGGTTGCATATACAATAACCTCTGCAGGCAAATTCTTCCCTAGAGTTTTTGAAACAATTGAAACTTTAAAGTCACGCGGAATTGAGATATATATCGCTTCAGGTGACAGAAAAGGAGCAATTAACAGATTGGCCAATATGCTCGATGTTCCCGAGGACAATGCATATGGAACAGTTTCAACTAGAGGCAAAGGTGAAGTTGTTTCCATTCTTAAAGATGCCGGTTTTAAAGTCATGATGGTTGGTGATGGATTAAATGATTTAATTGCATTTAATAAAGCGGATGTTAGTGTTTTGACTATTGAACAACAGGAAGAAGTGTCTCCTAAAATGTTGGATAAGACAGATTATGTAATTGATGATATTTTTGAAGTCACAAAAATTGATTTTTAATTATTTTTTTTGAAAATTTTTACTTATAACTTATAAGTTATAATAAAAAAATACTTATAACTTATAACTAATAACCAGTAAAAAAATAATAAATTATAAGTTATCAATAACCTCTTTGCTTTTTAGGATGTTATCGAAGTTATTTAATTCAATGATGGCGGTATCTATTTTTTTAAGTAAATTCAAGTCCATTGTTCCTTCACCCAAGGTAATGTGTTGGTCTTTTACTCCATCATTATCATTCAAATGACAATAGCTGATATTTTTTAAGGAAAGCATTTCTTCAAGGTTTCCGCAGGTATTCCCATGACCGGTATCGATGGTTAAGCTGCAGCCTGTTGCTTCCTGAATCATTTCTATTTCTTCAACTGTGTTTGCCAGAAATTTGCCCCGAACAGGCATATTTTCAACTGAAATCTCAACATTGGTATTGTCGATAATTTCTCCAATACTTTCAATAGATTGTTCCAATGCCCATTTTCTTAAATGCGGTTCATTTCTGCCTATTATACCTGGGTGAACTGTTATGGTATTGGCGTTAATGCTTTCTGCATAATGTCCACAATGAATCATTTGCTTAATGCTTTCAGCTCTTATTCCCTGGTTTAAGCTTGCTATATTAATGTCCACGGTTGCTGCATGCATTCTTATATCCAAGCCACAATCCTTAAATTCACAATTGTCTTTTTCATAAAAAGGACCTTCTCCAAGAATTTCTATTATTTCAAATCCATGTTTTTTAGCTAAATCGATGATGTCATTGTTAGGTTCCATAAATAAAGCTAATGTAGTAAAACCTAATTTCATATTTATATATTAGTAAGGAATAATATATTAAATGTTTACATATATCAAATTTTGACATATGGTGAATTATGACTGACGAAAAATTTAACGAATCACATAAAAAAGTTTTTAAAAACTTCTCAAATGGGATTATACATAACCTAATCCTGTGGATTATTTCAAAAGAAAGTATCCATGGTTATGGAATCATGAAAAAGTTGGAGGAATTCTTTAACTTCAATGATTCTAAATGTGATATTAATGTTAATTCCAGTAAAATCTACCCAATCCTATCTAAAATGGAAAAAGGGGGATTTATTGTTGGGGAGTGGAATATTAACGAAAATAATAAAAGGGTTAAATATTATTCAATCACTGAAGATGGCCAAGATTTTTTAAATGATATTCAAATTCACATGAATAATGTTTTAGCCAATCCTTCATGGATAGCCTTTTTTAGTGATATGACTGGACTGGAGATTAACAATGAAAAATGCAATAGAAACTGAAAATCTAACAAAGGTTTATAGCAATAACTTCACAGCTGTTAATTCTCTAAACTTGGAAATCCCTAATAAAACCATTTTTGGAATGTTGGGTCCCAATGGAGCAGGCAAAACCACAACTATTAAGATGCTTACTTGTCTGATACAGCCTACATCTGGTAGGGCCACTGTCGGCGGATTTGATGTTCAAAATAATCCGGATGAAGTAAGAAATCTGTTGGGCATGGTTCCGCAGCAGGTTAGCTTGTACAGTGATTTGACCGTAATGGAAAATTCCCAATTATGTGCAGATTATTATGGCGTTCCACAGGATGAAAGGGATTCTCGAATTGAAGATTTAATGGAACTTGTTGATATAAAATATGCTAAAGATAAGAGAGTGGGCCAGCTTTCAGGAGGTCAAAAGCAAAAAGCTTCCCTTGTGGCAAGTTTGGTTCACAGACCGGACATATTGTTTTTGGATGAACCTACAATCGGTCTTGATCCAACTACAAAACGTATTTTGTGGGATTTGATCCGTGAGCTTAATGACAGCGGACATACAATCATTTTATGTTCACATGACATGCATGAAGTTGATATGCTTTGTGATAATGTGGGAATTATCAATACTGGCAACTTAGTTGCTTATGATACTCCGCAGGGTCTAAAGGATTCTCTTTTGGAAAGCAATAGGCAGGAAATGACTGAAGCCTTAAGTAAAATTTCCGATGAAAATGATGTTTCAACTTCAACTCAAGAAGACATTGACAATCTCAGCTTAAGGAAGATGTCAATTCTTTTGAAAAATCAGGATGATGAAATCATTGAATCAATAAAAAAATCTGATGATGTTAAAAGCATGGAAATAGCCCATAACGGCCGTATTAATTTAAGAATAGATAGTTTCGATGATATGGCTGTTCAAAATGTATTGGATGGTATAAGTTTTTCAGGCGGAATCATCAAATCCGTCAGT
>NZ_CAJOJM010000006.1:0-60134 GCF_905234905.1 Methanobrevibacter sp. UBA188
GATTTGTCAGATTATGATTTATCAAATATGGTTGGAATGGCAAATGAAGATGCTGCAAAAGAAGGTGACGTATTGATTATTACTGTACCATTGGCAGCTCAAAAACCAACAATCGAAGGAATCAAAGAATTTTGTGCTGATAAAATTGTCATGGATGCAACTGTACCTTTAGAAACTGCAATCGGTGGAAAACCATTCAGATTCATTGACCTTATGGAAGGATCAGCTGCTGAAAGAACCGCTTCAATTCTTGAAGGAACAGGTGCAAAAGTCATCTGTGCATTCTGTAACATTTCAAATTCCCATTTGGCAAACATTCCTGAAGATATCGACTGTGACTGTCTTATTGCAGGTGATGATGCTGAAGCTAAAGCAACAGCTGCTGAAATCATTGACAAGATTCCTGGAATCAAAACAATTGACTGTGGAATTCTAGAAAAAGCACGTATAATTGAAAAAATCACTCCATTACTGATTGGATTAAACATAAAATACAAATCACATTATGGTGGTTTAAGAATTACAGGAATTCCTGCACTCGATAAGGAATAGATATAAATGGATTCATTTGAGACTTTAATTGGAAAAAACATTAATGAAGTAGTCTTGAATGAATCAGATACTTTTTTTGTTGCTCCATTGGAGTATTTTTATAAGAATTGTGGCAAGAGATATCCAGCTTCAAAGCTTAAGCTTGCAGACTTGGATTATTTTGACATTATTGACTTTACTGATCTGTTTAAGTTTGAAGCCATTTTGATAATCTGGTATTTTGAAGATGTAATCACTGATTTGGAGCTTTATTATCTAAGCAACGATTTTGACATTTTGTTAATGGATTATTACTATATTAAAAAGTCAATTGATATGGGTGAGGCTCATAAACTACGTGAAGGTGATACTAAGTATTTAGGAGCTTCTAGAGTGGATGAAAAAGTTCTTCAACCTAACAGTGATAAATTAGCAAATAAGCGTGAACTTGTTTTAAAGAAGAAGTATTTGCAGAAAATACTTAATGAATTGGGCTTTAAATGCATGTAGTTAATATAATCAATTTTTCAAATTTCATTTGTAATCAAATTATGATATGGTCTTTGATTACCTGATTTTTTTGAATTCTTGACAGTTTATGATTATAATGGAAGCCAACTTATTATAATGGCTTATAACAAATATTAATTCATGAAGAAAGTCAAAATTACAATACTTAAAACAACACTTCAGGAAGATCTTGCTAGTGAATATGGTGTTGATGGCCTCACAACATGCCCTATGATGAATGAAGGGGAAGTTTACTATGCTGATTACGCCAAACCTGAAAATTTTTGTGATGAAGCATGGAAAGCTATATACCAGTATGTTTTCGCATTAGCTCATGGAGTTAATGATATTTGGTATTATAAGGACTGGATTAAAACACCTGGTGTTGCTATTGTTTCTTGCAATGATGGGCTTAGGCCTGTTATCATGAAACTTGAAAAAACTGATATTGAATCTAAAATAGAAAAATAATTTATTTTTAAAAGATATATATTATTTATTATGGGTAATTTTAAAAAAAAGATTGTGATTTTATTGTTATTTTTAATAACAATTACATTAATTTCATCATTTACTGCAGTATCTGCAGCGCAAGTTTCAAATCAAACAGTTGATGAAACTGCTGATAATGATATATTGGAGATTTCACAATCCGATGAGATAATTTCGAGCACAGTTTCCTCTGAAAATTTGTCAAGCTCTTATTTGGTGTTGGATAATGATGCCGATAAAGAAGATATCGTTGTAGGGGAGGAAGTGACTTGGATTATAACCGCTTCAAATTTAGGTCAAGATACTGCAAAAAACACAAAAGTATACAATAAATTACCTCAAGGTCTTAAATACATTAAGCATTCAACAACCAAAGGAACATTCAATCCAAAAACAGGAATCTGGAACATCGGCAATTTAAGTATTGATGATGGGACTGTAGAATTATGGATTACTACTTTGGCATTAACAAATGGTAAAATGATTAATAAGGCATATATTGTCACCGACAGTGAAAATTCCAATATCAATGAAAGTTATGAGGAAGAGGAAATTGATGTATTCGAGCCTGAAAAAAAGGTTTCTAAAGATGTTGAAATTGTTTCACCCAAGATGCATGCTACAGGAAACCCTCTATTTTTAATCCTAATTTCGATTTTTATGTTATTTCCAATATTTAAACGGTGATTAACTATTCAATATTGTTAAATTCCCTTTGTGCATTCTCATAGAAGTATCCGAGCTCTCGACCATTTACGAATATGTGACTTACTGTAATTGAAACGCTCATTTCAAAGTTTTCATTTACTTTTCCCCATGTGATTAGGGGCTGGATAGCTTTTCCTTTAACAGTACAATTGGTTATCATGTCAAAATCAACCCATGGAATGCATGAAAAATTGGCAATGTTTGTCAAATCCCTTTTCTCCATTTCAATGAAAAAGCTTTCACTTTTGCCGCTTAAAATATCCGCTGATAAGTCTTTAACATAATCATGCCATTGGATAATGTTTTCAAATTCCTGTGGAGTTTTTACTTTCATTTCACAGTAAATTCCTTCATTTTCATTCATTATTGGGGTTACACCATCCAAATAATCAAATTCAACTGCTTTATTGTCAATTATTCTTCTTTTAAGTTCATCAACAGAGTTTACTGCATTCATCAGACATCCAAGGCTCATTATGAAAAATGATTTGCCATTTTCATGACACCAGTTCCACAGCTTTTCAACATTAACTCTTGCAGACATTGAATATCTGGCTGATTGAAAATTAATAAAAGGATTTTCATCTAAATTAAATTCAATTTCTCTCATTTAAAAAACCTTAATCTTTTTATATCATTTTTTAATATATATTATATTGTATAAATCTTTAATGGGTTTGTTATAATGAAAGTAGTAATCGTAGGTGGTGGAGCTGGAGGAATTTCAACAGCTTCAAATATTCGTAAATTGGATCAAAATATAGAAATTACAGTTCTCACAAGAGACAATAAGGTAGCATATTCACCATGCGCCATTCCTTATGTATTGTCAGGTACAATCGAATCATTTGATGATATTGTAATGAGAACTCCTGAAGATTATAAGGAAAAGAACATAGACGTAATTACAGAAGTGGAAGTAACTGAAGTTGACAGTGACAAAAAAACTGTTACTTACGAAAAAGAGGGTAAAGAAACTGTCATTGATTATGATAAATTGGTTTTAGCTACTGGCGGTAATCCGTTCGTCCCTCCAATGCAAGGGGTGGAACTTGATGGAGTATTCAGAATCAGAAATATTGACGATGGTATTAAAGTGCAGGAAGCAATGAAGGATGCCAAAAGTGCTATTGTCACTGGTGCAGGTTTGATTGGTATTGAAATTGCATTTGCCCTTAAAAAACAAGGCTTGAATGTTATTTTAAGTGAAATGTTGCCTCAAATTGTACCAAGGTCCCTTGATAAGGACATGTCTGACATTTTAGTAAAGTATCTTGAAATGGAAGGTATCAATGTGGTTTTAGGAAAACCGATTACCAAATTGATAGGTGACGGAAAAGTTGAAAAGGCATGCTTTGGTGATGAGGATCTTTATGATGCAGACATGGTTATTATGGCTACAGGTGTTCGTGCGGAACTTGACTTGGCCCGCATGGCAGGCTGTGAAATCGGAAGATGGGCTGTCTTGGTAAATGACAGGATGGAAACTTCTGTTGAAGATGTATATGCTGTAGGGGATTGTGTTGAATCCAAAGACTTGATTTTAGGTTCAAATACCATTTCTCAATTGGGTACAACTGCAGTCCGCGAATCTAAAACATTGGCCCGTACCATTTGTGGCAAAAAGTCCAAATTCAATCCAGTTTTAAATTCAATGGTTTCAAAAGTGGGAAAATTGGAATTTGGTGCTGTAGGATACACTACAAGTTTTGCTCAACAAAACAGAATCAGACCTGTTGTACAAAAGGTACAAGCACTTACAAGAGCTCGCTATTATCCTAATGCCAAACCTATGGATATCAAAGTTATATGTGATGGAAACGGAACTATTATTGGTTGTCAAATCATTGCTGAAGAGAGAGTTGCTGAAAGAATCGATACAATGACTTTGGCAATTACTGAAGGTTTGACATGCTTTGATTTAAGTAATATGGAATTTGCTTATGCGCCACCTGTATCAATGGTTACAGACCCATTAATCCTTGCCGTTGAAGAGGTAAGTAAAAAATTTAATTAATTAAAATATTTTGGAGATGATATTAATGCCTGAACATGGTCACGGTCATCATGGTCACGGAGGCCAAATGACTCCTGAACAACAAAGACAAATGATTGAACAAGAATTGAGAATAGCAAAAAATCTTGGTCAGATTAAACATAAAATAGTTGTAATGAGTGGAAAAGGAGGAGTTGGAAAATCTACTGTTGCAGCTAACATAGCTGAGACTTTACAAAGCCTAGGCTTTAAAACCGGTATTTTGGATGCAGATATTCACGGACCAAACATTCCAAAAATGTTAGGTCTTGAATTATACGGTGAAGCATTCAGCCAAAACCAATTCGATACATTCAAAGAAATCACTGAAGCAAGACTTGCAGAAAAAGATTTTGAAACAGATGAAGAAAAATTAGAATATATTGAATCTATTAAAGAGGAATTCAATACTACAATGTTTCCAGTAACATTGCCAAGCGGCTTGAAAGTAATGTCAATGGCATTTTTACTTGAAAGCATGGATACTCCAATCATCTGGAGAGGTCCTCAAAAAACAGGAGCAATCAAGCAATTGATTTCTGACTGTAATTGGGGCGAACTTGATTATTTAATCATCGATAACCCACCAGGAACTGGTGATGAACCTTTAACAGTATTGCAAACTATTCCAGATGCAGATGCAGTAATTATGGTAACAACACCTAATGTTGTATCTCAGGAAGATGTTTTGAAATGTGTTAAGATGGTTGGCATGATGAACATCAAAAAAATCGGTCTTGTTGAAAACATGGCTTATTACATGTGTCCTCATTGCGGTGAAAAATTGCATATTTTCGGCAAAGGCAATGGTGAGAAGTTTGCTGAAGAGATGGAAATTGAATATTTAGGTGATTTGCCAATTGAAGAAGCAGTTTCAAATTCACCAAATGAAGATGCAACTATTTCAACATTAAATCCTGATGATGAAGTTTCAAAAAGATTTAAGGAAATAGTTTTAGAAATAAATGAGAAATTTTGTTAAATCAGTGTAATGTTAATTATATAACTTACACGAGCTATATTTACGATGTATCCTAAGAAATTAGGATCTTCTTTTAATTTTTTATTGTATTTTTCCAGTTTGGCGATGATATATTCCTTGTTTTCATCCATCACGTTTAATGAAAAGTATTGCATTCCATTTTTATATTCCAAAGCATCGGTAAAGATAGGAAC
This sequence comes from Methanobrevibacter sp. UBA188, assembly GCF_905234905.1. NCBI lineage: Archaea > Methanobacteriati > Methanobacteriota > Methanobacteria > Methanobacteriales > Methanobacteriaceae > Methanobrevibacter > Methanobrevibacter sp. UBA188. The sequence goes on from NZ_CAJOJM010000006.1 coordinate 5,453, forward strand.
AAGATAATTGCCGTCATTACCATAGGGAATTTTGACTGTTTCTCCATCTTCAATGGAAATGATAAATTCCTTGTCTTTGATGTATTCCTTAATTTCGGATTCTGTTTTTTCAATGGCTTTCTGGTTTTCGTTTTCGCCATGCATATAAATCATGTTTATATGATTCTTCAACTCAGGATGTTTTATTTCTTCGATTTTCATTGTATCTATTTCTTGTTTTCATTGTTTAAATAATCTTCAACTTTGTCTTTTGGTATGAATTTCAATGCTGCTGAGTTGATGCAGTATCTTGGAGACCCTCCAGGTCCATCATGAAACAGATGGCCCAAATGTGAGTTTGATTTTGAACTTCTCACTTCTATGCGTGTTGTTCCATAGGAAAAGTCCCTGTTCTTTGTTATTACATCTTTTGAAATTGGCTTTGAAAATGCAGGCCAGCCACATCCCGAATCGAATTTGTCTTCAGAAGAGAATAGAATTTCACCATTTACTACGTCTACATATACACCATCTTCAAAAAAGTTATCATATTTTCCACTAAATGGTGGTTCTGTCATAGAAAGCTGTGTTATTTCATACTCTTCACGGGTTAAGTGGTCAAATTCTTTATCATCTATTAAATTTAAATCAACATGACAATAGCCCTGTGGGTTTTTCTCAAGATATTTCTGGTGATATGATTCTGCAGGGTAAAAGCTGTTTATGGGACCAACTTCAACGACAATTTTTTCAGGATCCTCATTCTGCTTTTTGGCAAAAAATTTCAGGACACATTCCCTTTGTGAATCTTCCTGCCAGAAAACCCCAGTTCTGTATTGTGTTCCAAAATCATTACCTTGGCGATTGATGCTGTGTGGGTCAATAATCATGTAAAACTTTTCCAAAATTTCTTCAAGGGCAATGATTTTTGGATTGTATGTGACCTTGACGCATTCCGCATGACCTGTTTTGCCACTGCAAACCTTTTCATATGTTGGTGCAAGGTCGTGTCCATTTGCATAACCCACTTCCGTTTGGTTCACTCCTTTCAAGCGTGAAACAAAAGCTTCAACACCCCAAAAACATCCTCCAGCCAAATATATAATCTGTAATTTTTCAAACATGTTAATTACTATATGTGTTAAATATTTAAACCTTGGCATTTCAAATTCCGGCAAAAATCTTTTTAATCTAATTAGTGCAAGAATACCATGAATTCTATAAGTCATGGATGAATTGCACCAAGGGAGGCATTATTTTTCAAATGCTCTCTGATGAAATTTAAATAATATGATAACAAAAAATAATAAATGATATTGACAAAATTAAATTAAACTTTTTCAACGATAATCAAGTTAAAAAAGCAATATTAATTGAATATGTCTGAACCTTCGGGACGAGGGGGATAGCACGGTAATCCTATACTCATTAGAGTATACAGCCCGTGAAGTAAGAATCCTCAACTTCTATAAAGTTGAGGTAGTTCAAAATAACAGTCAAATTAATAATATAGATTGGAGGAACTCTAATGTTTTACAGTACAATAATGAAAATTGATTCAATTGATAGATTAAGAGATATTAGGGATGCATTACTTGTAGAACAAGGTATAAATCCTACTCGTCAAGGAGAACAAGCTATTAAAGTAGTAGTTGAAAGAATCGATGAAATTCAAGCTACTTTAGATAAATCAGCAACTAAAAATAGAAATCGTAAGTGATTTTAGTGTTAAGACGTGTTAGTAGCAACAGACGACTTTTAAGAAAAAGAATGTATAAGTCACCACATTCTCGTCATAGAAATTCACTATATTATCGTGAAAACAAAAATCAGGCTAAACCTCATCAGGAAGAATATAGAACTTCCCATGCTCCTGTTGTAAAACGTAAAAGAAGGCCTAAAAGAGAAGTTATTAACGGCTTTAAAATGTCTTATAGGTACAAATACTATAAGGATGATGTTGTCGAGGAAGATGAGACAGAAGAAGATTTGGATGAATAATCTCTTCTTTTTTTAAATTTCTCCGTTTCTTCCCATGTTAAAGTTTTGAGAATGGGGATTGATAACAAAGCCCTGGAAATATTCATCCTCTTCAGCTATTTTTGCAATGTCTTCAGGTGTCAGGACTTTCATCTCAAGATTGTCTAAAAACAATTCTGATATTTTTGAACTTCCCAAAGCGTATTCTCTGATGTCTGTAAAGATAGGAATGATATATTCATTGCTTGTATCACTCAGCATTAATTTTACAAATTCATTTTTTTCATCGATTAATGTAAAGTAAATCTCTTTGGGATATGTGTCTTTGATGTTGTTTTTTATTGCATCAAGCTCTATTGAATTTTCATCTTTCAATTTTTTTGCCATGTCAGCATAGATCTGAATATAATCCTTAAGCTGACTTTTGGAAGCTTTTACATTATTTTTCTGATAGTCTTCGTAATCTTTAGGAGTCATACTTATTCACAGCAATCGTGAACATCTTCGCTGCCAATAACAAAGTCCCATTGTGGTGCGTTAACTGCAAGACCAATGAATCCTTCATCATCAGAGTAATCAGCTAAAATTTCACTTCCAACTTTTTTATCACATTCAAATTCATTTTCACCGAATTGTTCTTTAAAAACAGCAATAGCTTCTTCGGCTTCTTTTTCATCGGTATAAACAGGAATGACGAATTCTTCATCTTCGTCTTCTTCACTGACAATTAGTGCAACTACTTCCTTTTCTTCACTCAAAGCATTAGAAACGATGATGAACTCTTCATGGAATACTTGGTGTTCAATTTCATGGTATATTTCACCAAGCTCTTCAATCTGTTCTTTGTTGTCATCTTCAAAAGATTCAGGAAGTTCTTCTGAATTTTCCAATTCCTTTTCTATTTTTACATTCAACTCATCGTCAAGTTCTATAAATTTTTCTACTAATTGTTTAAGTTCACTCATAATAATCCACCTAATTAATTAATAATCGTTAAAAAAAGTCTTTAAAAACAAATGAACATTCTCTTCCTAAACACCACTAAAGGAATACAAACGAATGCTCATTTCAACCATCACCATTGTTCATATTATAAAAAAATAGTATATAACAATATGAACAATACTATTTATAATTTCAACCTATATAAAGTTTTAGTTTCTCAATAGATATTAAAAATCACTTTCAATACTTTTGATTAGGTTATAGATAATTTTATTTGTTGAAACATCAACATTATTTTTCTCACCAAGCTCAATGACTTTGCCGTTTAACGAGTCAATCTCTGTTCTGATTTTTCTTTGAATGTCCTGATGGGTTGATGAGAAATGTTCATAGGTATCAGGGACAAGTTTGGAGTAAAAAATGTCCTTATACTCTTTTGAACTATTCCAAAGGGTTGAATAACCAGATAATTTAATGACTTCAAAGATTTCATCAATGATTTTATCCATTATTTCTTTTGAATATTCATTTTCAGTTAATTTTCCATAGTTCACATTCAATATTGCGCCCAAAGGATTTAGGGCACAGTTGTAAATCATTTTTGCCCACAGGTATCTGTCGACTTCGTGGGTAATCTCACATTTGATTCCGGATGCTGTAATCATATCTGCTATATCTTTTAGGGAATTTGGATTTTCATGCTGAAGTGATCCAAGCAAAATGGGTTCGGTATAAACGGTAACCTCACTTATGTGTCTTTCATGCCTTCTGAATCCTGTAATGACCCTTGCCGAAAAAACCTTATCTTCAGGGAAGTATTCAAGATACGCTTCATCATTTCCAAATCCATTCTGGAAAATGATTATTTTGCCTGTGTCCTTAAGAATTTCCTTGTGGTTATTTAGGTTTTCAGCAACTTCTCTGTTGGCTGTTGTTTTTGTTGCTATGAAAATATAGTCAAAAGTATTTTTTGGAATTTCCGAGTATTTTTCATAGACTGGGATGTCCTTAATTTCATAATGTTTGAACAATCCGCATCTTTTTATTCCATTTTCTTTAATTGCAGTGGCAGTTTTGCCTCGTGCAAAGATTGAAACTTCTGCTCCCTGTGATGCAACTGAAGCTGCAAGGCCTATGCCCACTCCTCCAGCACCTATTAATAAAATCTTCATAATATCTGATTTGCTTTTCATCATTGAAATACTTTTTAGGCAAATCTAAAAGATAAATACATTTAAAATTCTTGATTTTGGATAAACTAAATAATTATTATTTTATTAACCTAAAAATAATACAAAAATAGATTAATTTAAATATAATGAATTTATTATATAACTATTAATTAAAGAGGCATTATCATGAATTATTTGCAGCGTGAAAATAATACCCAAAGGATATATCTGACTGAAAACACTTTGGATGTTTCTGAAATATTGGATGAAAACTATGATTATATTGTCGAGTCCATGAAAAATGAAGACTTTTCAATTAAAAATCCAACATGCAGCCTGTTCAAGGAACTGGTTTTTGACAACAAGGTGGTTGGATTCTGCACATATGACTATTCAAGGCACTTCATGACTTCCGCTTTAAATAACATTTATGTCCTTCCCCAATTCAGAGGAAACGGGCTGTTTTTTGAAGAACTTGAAAAGACTATGAAAGAGCAGAACAAGCCAAGCATTGTCGAGCCAACAAGACTGGTCGTTGAGCTTTTGATTAGGTATGGATTTGCAAAAAAAATCACCGACAATATCGCTGCAAGTTCCATTGAGTTTATCGTGCCTGGAGCCCATGTCCTGTCAAATATTGAATATGATTCCTCCGAGGAGCTGGCTACCCATTTTTATGATTTAAATATATGTGCAAGTATTCATTTTCTGGATTTGGAAAAGTCACACGTTGCATACAGTGGCCCTCTGAATTATGATATTATGCATTATGACTGTTTGGAAAAGAGAAGCCAAATGGATGATGGGTACTTTGAAAATATCAGGGAACTGTTCCTGAAACATGATGATGACTTTATAGATGCTGTCATTGAACTTGAAGAAAACCTTAACCTTAAGACCTACACATTGGAAGAAGTCATAGGTGAGGGTGATGAGTTCTCCCATTATATAGAATCGTTGATTGATGATGCTCATGTAACCCGTCAAAAGGCTTTGGAAATCAAAAATCAGATAAAAGAGGAATATGAGGCCGGAATGATATTGAATGAATCATTATTGATTAGACTGGCATATCTGTTTGAAAAACCATCTGAAGCAACTATTAAATCCCACTCAGATACATGTCCCTACTGTGACATGCCAATTGATGATCATGACAGGTTTTGCCATTTCTGTGGGATAAATCTGAATTATGACAGTGAAAATATGTTCGATAGCCTGATGGATAACATAAAAACTCCAAGCGGCGATTTTAAAGAAGACATTAGATATGTTGCATACAAGTTTCTGAAATTGATTGATGATGGAATCGAGTTTGAATATGCTGTCCGTACAATTGAAAATACCTATAACATAACTTGGAAAAAACTTAATGGATTCCTGGAAGAAAACAATTATTTCAATGGTGAAATAACTGAGGAAGGCTATGAATTTATCTTGAACCATCCTCTCAATTACTATGAAGAATTTGATATGAGCTGTATTGATTACACTGATTTTGAAAGGTATTTCTACAAAAACTCTGATTTAAGTGGAATCGATATATGTTTGAACTATTTAAATCAATTTAGCGATGATCAGGATGTCCAGGAAATAATTTCAGAGATTAAAAATTACCTCTAATATTCATCGCAAAGTTTCCTGTATGTGCAGTATCTGCATAGAAACTGCCTTCTGGCGGGAAACTTTCCGTCATTTATTTTTTCTCTAACTTCATGCAATGTATCAATTGCATGATTGATTTCACTTTGGTTTAGATATTTGCGTTTATTGTCTTCATTGCAAACATCCAGCAGTCTCAATTTTCCGTTTTTTGTAAAAAATATTCCAACACTTGAAACATTTCTTCCGTAGACGTTTTCAACAAGCAGCTTATAGTAGCATAGCTCCAGGCGGTATTTAGAAAATGAACTTGATTTAGATGTTTTATAGTCAATAATGACAAGGCCTCCATTTTCATCCTCTAGAATAATATCACAAATTCCTGAAAACCTGTTTTTTTCATCAAGAAGATATTCTTCATTGGAGTATAGCTTATAATTGTTTTCAACAAAGACTTCATTAAAAAATATGCTTAAGTTGTCAATATGCTCAGTTAAGTCATATCCGATATCCAAATCATAGGCAATCTTTATAAGCTCGTTTCTTGTGTCGATATCGCTTATGTTATCGCCGAACTTTTCTGTGAACTTTTCGGCTACCTGATGAACATCGCTTCCAAGTGCCATATATTGGTTTTGAGGCATTTCAATTTCATCAATATACTGAAATTTGAACTCCAAAGGACACTTGAGATAAGAATTTACTTTTGATTTAGATAATTTCATAGTAACACTTAAAAAAAAGTTTTTTGAGAGTAAAAAACTCTCTTAATTAAAATTTTACCATCTGCTAATTTTACCATCATTGCTTGAAGAGCCACCGATGGTATCAATAATGTTTTTACAGGAATTAATGAAATACTCACTGTTGTCATAAGTAACGTTGGTTCCACTAATCTTGTAATTCTGATTGTTTTTAGCAAAATAGATGTCAGAATCGTAGCCTTCACCACTTTCTTTGTATAAGAAATATGCCGGTACTCCATTTTGATTAAGCTCTTGATTGGATGAGTATGATCCTTGACTGATTAGGCTGTTATAGGTATCATTCAAATTAAGCGAACTGTCGATTTGCTCAACTAAAATGCTCACTCCTGTTCTATTGTCAACTAATCTAATAGCAGTATCGTTAACTTTGGAATCTGTAAAGTTGCCTATTTTGGAAAAGCTACTGTCACCAAGTTTAACGTCTTTATTACCAGCATCAACAGTGGTGGTAGTGTTATCATTTGAATTAAGAATATTTAAGCCATTGGCACCTACATTAATGCCAACATAAATAACAATTAAAATGATAAGTAAAGCATAAAGTTTTTTCATACTGTCCATACTAAATTATTTGATTTTTAACTATATATAATTAAGTTAAAACAAAGTGGTTTATGATAATGCATTTTTTCATCATTTGAACTATTTGACATGAGGATTTGAGCAAGTCAATTGGATATTGTCAAAACTATTTTTAATAAGTTTCAACAAAATTTAATAACAAGTGACATGAGAGTATTCACTTAAAAAATCGGAGAGTAATAAAATGAAAATTGTAGCACTTCAAGCAAGTCCGCGTAAAGGTGGAAATTGTGATGTATTAATGGATGAAATGATTAAAGGTATTGAAGAAAACGGTGGAGAAGTAGTTAAATATTACTTGGAAAAAGAAGACATTGCACCATGTAAAGCATGCATGTACTGTGCTGAAAATCCTGAATGCGTTCGTGCAGATGACGGTAACAAAATATTGGATGATTTGGTTGCTGCTGACGGCGTAATCTTTGCAACACCAATTTATTATGGTCAAATGACTGCTCAAGGTAAACTAATCATTGACCGTTTCTACAGCATTGGACAAAATCCTGATAAAAGCTTATCCGGTAAAGCTGCATTGATATTCACTGAAAATCAGCCTGAAGGAACTTATGCAGACTACATTGAACTTACAAAATTCTCACCATTCACATTTATGGGCTACGAAGTAATTGGCCATGTGGATGCTGGTAGTGCAGGTCCTGCCGGTATCGTAGCTACCGAACAGGAAGACAAATTAAAAGAAGCTTACGAATTAGGTTTAAAATTTTAATTTAAAGATGTAGATTGGATTTTTTTCCAATCTTTTTCACTATTTTTTTGGATTTGCTTTGGGATAAAAATTCCAGAGTTTTGTGAAAAGCATTTGCAGTAAATTTTAGAATCAAAAAAGTAATATTGTAATCTAAGGTAGTTTATATGGGTTTAGGTTCACTTTTTAAGAGAAATAAAAAAGATAAAAAAGAAGAAAAAGTCGATGAATCACACATAGACATTGACATAGGCAGTTGTGACGGCTGTGAAAAGTGTGTGATAGCTTGTTCAAACAATGTGTTTATGCTGGTCGATGAAACATGTTGCGTTCGTGACCATCAGGTCTGTAGAAACTGCAAAGTCTGCATGGCAATATGTCCAAACGACTGCATTACAGTAAATTAAACATTGTTTTTAAATATCTATTTGGATGTGTTATTGTGAAGGATATGTGGGGATTGACAGTAAGGGGAATATGTGAAGTAAATGGAAAAATTTTACTTTTAAAAGTCAGATCAAAATCAAGTCATGATGCAAACAGATGGGAAATTCCAGGCGGCAAAGTCAAAAAAGGAGAATTTTTTGATGATGCATTAAGGCGCGAATATTTGGAAGAAACAGGACTTGAAATTACAATAGAATCTCTTTATAATACAATTCAAAATAACTATACTGCCTGCAAGACCAATGAGCAAATCAAATCAATTCAGCTTATCATGAAAGTAACTTCCAGAAGCGATGAAGTAAAAATAAGCAAAGAGCACGACGAATATGGATGGTTTTCAAAAGATGAAGTATGTAGGATGATTGATGAAAATCTGCTGTCAAAAGCTGCAATGAATGCATTTAAAAAAAATAAGGTATTATAGGTTAAGCTCTTCAGCACCTATAACTTGAATATCTGTTTTTTCAACAAAATCTTTGGTTTCTTCACCAAATGATTGGAAATGTGGGGATGCCATATGTTTTTTTAGGTCATCTAAAGTTTCCCATTTTTCAACAAAGGTTAATGTATTGTCATTTAAAGACATTAATAGTTGATATTCAATATTTCCATCTTCTTCACGAGTTTTTTCTATTAACTCTTCTGAAATTTCAATAATGCTGTCTTTACAACCATTTTTTGGATATACTTTAGCTAAAACAACAATGAAATCCATTGTTACACGCTCCTTTTTTTGATAGAATATAATTATAATTTCATATTACTTAAAAATTTTGAAATGATTTTTGGATTACTTTTATTAATTATGAATTTGTTTAAATAATAATTGTGAATTATGAAATTGAAATCCAAATTGATTTTTATTTTAGTTTTTCTATTAATTTCAATTAATGTTGCATATGCAAATGATGTCAACCAGACAGAATTAACAGCGGATGATGTGACTAATGAATCCAGTGTTGAAGTGCCAATACTAAAGGATAATTCATCACTTGATTCGGATAACAGTTCACAAAAATCACATCCGGTAATTTCAATTGATTCAACTAAAGTAAAAAGTAAAGATACTCTGAAAATTGATTTAAAAGATTGCAACGGAACAGCTTTGCCTTTTAAAAGTTTTAAAGCATCAATAAACAATAAGGACTATAAATTATCAACAAATTCAAAAGGTATTACGGTATTGAACATTAATCTTCCTGCAGGGAATTATAATTTGAAAATCTCTGTTGGTGAAGATGACAATTTCACATCCTTTTCCAAAACATTCAAAATTACTGTGTCAAAATTATCGACAAGCATTAAGAAATATTCTAATTTCGTTTTAAATAACAATTACTTTTATGCATATTTGAAAGATGGGAAAGATAATGGAGTTGCATCTAAAAAGGTAAGCGTTAAGGTAAATGGGAAAACATTTTCAAGAAAAACAGATAAAAATGGCCGGATTGCCTTAAAGATTAAATCTTCATCTAAGATAATTACATTGAGATGCAAATTTGACGGCGACAGATATTACAAGGCATCATCTAAAAAAATCAGTTTTTATGTAAATCAATTTACTTCAATTAAGATAGGCAATTCCCGATTGCTTACTGGCGGTTTTGTAAGGGTATATCTGAATGATGCTACAAAGTCCAAAATCTGGAAAAAAACCATCAAAATCACTATAGGAAATAAAAGATTTTCTAAAAAAACCAATTCAGAAGGTATTGTTGTCATTAAACCTAAAATGAGTGTCGGCAAATATAAGATTACGGCTAGTTTCGGTAAGTATTACACTTCAAAAATTATAAGATGCTTTAATGGAAATGTTAAAGATCCATTAAAAGAGGCAATTCCATTGAGAAATGGAGTTCCGGATATTGATGTGATGCCTGGAAACTTTGTTTGGGCTGATGGAAGCGGAACATATACTCTTACCAAGGCACAATATAGGGAAGTTTTAAAAAGGGATAGCTATTGTCTGTTCTTAAACAATAAATTGACAAAATACACTTTCTTTAAAACAAAATCTCATCCAAAAACCAATCATTTAATCAAAAGAGAAAAATGGAACGTGATTGAAAAGGCTATTAATCAAAAGCTTGTTGATGCAAATAAGCATGGCTACTGGCCGGGTTCCATTACTGTATCTCTGAAAGGCAAATCATATTCATATCCAGAAATAAGGGACTGGCAGGATACGTCTTATACCTGCGGACCGACTTCCTGTAGCATGTGCAGTCAGGTTTTAAAGAATTATCTGTGCGAATCATACCTTGCCAAACATTCGGGAACAACACGGGCAGATGGAACTACCTGTTCAGGCATGGTTAAAGCTTTGAATAAAGAAAATTTTATTTGCACTTTGTTTTATAGAAATTCTTTTTCAAAAGCATTGAATGAACTTAAAAAAGGTGGATGTGCTGTAGTATTTCATGCTAAACACCATTATGTAGCCATATTGGATATCAGTAAAGACGGCAAGAAGGTTTTGGTAAGCAATTCCTATGGAAGTTATGATGATATTCCTTCCAAATGGCTTACTGTTGAATATATGAAAACCAGATATTACAAGAATTATGATGATGGTTTGATTGTCCGGCTAAATTATAAGTTAAGCAAAAATGTTCAAAATCAAATCAATTCGTATTATTCAAGCATGGCTCCAAATTGGGCTGCTCACAATATTCATGAAGTTGTAAGTTAATTTCATGAATCTTTTTCATTTTTAATTATATTTATTTCCATTTATGGTAATTTTTTATAAAAATTTTATCAGTTTTGTGTATTGTTTAACAATTTGTTATTATATGCGAAGTTTGGAATTATTTTTCAAAATTTTTATAAACTCGAAGAACAATAAATATAACCATGGTGAAAGTAAGTATTTTAGGATCAACTGGAGTAATAGGTAAAAACGTAGCATTTACCTTGGCAAGAGCTGATACAGTTGATGAAATTGTTATGTTTGCAAGGCCTCAAAGTGTTGATAAGGCGAAAGGCGAAACATTTGATATGTATGATGCATTGGCAGCTGAAGATATTGATTGCGAGCTCACTCCTACATCTGATTTTAATGATATCAAGGATTCTGCAATTGTGTTGATTACTGCAGGAATTCCAAGGCAGGAAGGAATGAACAGACGTGATTTGGCAATTCCAAATGCAAAAATTGTAAAAAATTACTCGGAACAAATTGCTATTCATGCTCCTGATGCCATTATTTTAATTGCAACAAACCCTGTTGATATAATGACTACTGTCGCTTTAAAATATTCCGGATTTGACCGCAAAAAGGTTATTGGAATTGGAAACCACTTGGATTCATTAAGATTAAAAGCATATTTCTCCCAATTCATAAACATTAACAGTTCTGAGGTACATACAAGGGTCATTGGTGAGCATGGTGATCATATGGTTCCTCTTTTGAGTTCAACAACAATTGGGGGTATTCCATTAAAGTATTTTGTCAAATCTGTAGATGTTGATGTCAAAAGATTGCTTAATCGTTTAAAAAATGCTGGAAATACCATTATCAGCAAAAAGGGTGCAACTGAATATGGTCCGTCATTTGCTATTTCAAATTTAATTTCAACAATAATCACTGATAGCCATAAAATCTTGACTGTGAGCACATATCTTGATGGTGAAATTGAAGACGTATATGATGTTTCTTTAGGCGTTCCTGTTGTTTTATCAAAAAAGGGAATAGCCATGATTGTTCCGATTCATATGAATGATTATGAAAAGAATAAATTTCATGAAGCATGTCGAATAGTAAAAGAAACCACCGATGAAGTTTTACAAGCTCTTGATAATGATTGGTAATGGTCATTCTCATTAGCATTTGGTTTTTTCATCGTTTTTGAAAATGGTTTAGGATTCATCATTGGAGTTAATGTAGGATTCCTGTAAAATGCCCACAACTTTTTTGGGGATGCATTTTTCTCAAAAACTGCCTAATATCATAGATATGCTTAAAAGTGGTGAAAAAATGAATTTTTTAGGTGAATTTAAAAAATGATTCATCTCCTTTTTTTTAATTATTTTAATTATATTAACAACTTAAAAACAAATGTTTAAAAACATTAAAAATTATATATTCTTATATAATGACTTTGGAGAATAAGAAATGGTTAATGATAATTCCAAAACGGTTGAAATTAATAGATTGAAGTCTCCTTTGAAATATGATGATTACAAGGTTTATGACAGTCATGGAAATGAGATAAAAGGTGTTGAAACTTTTTCTAAGTTGCAATATGTCATTGAACCGGACAGCAATATTTTAAGTGATGATGAAATCTTGGAGTATGCTCCAAACTCAAAGGAAGCCGCTAAGGTCAGACTCAGAAGGGGCGTTGGAAACAATTCTGATGTGATGCTGATTTATGATTCTCTTCCATGGATTATCGGATTTTATTATACAATTTTAATTTGCATTGCAATTCCGGTTGTATATGGTGGAAATAAATCATTGATGTTTTTTGTTTTGATTTTAGCCATACTGCCGTTGCTTTATCTTTACTACATATTTAATTTAAAGCAGTATGTTGATAAAAGTGCCAAAAAACAAGTTAAAAAGTCTGGATTTTCGACTATTGGCAGCACTCAGGAAAATCATGAATCTGAAGGTTTGGAATCACTCAAAAAATATGCTGATGAAATTGAAGATTTGAAAGCATCATACGATTCAAAAGAGAGTGCCGTCAGGAAACTAATTGAAAAACGCTTTGAGCCTCCACAAATAACTTATGAACGGTTCATGACAATCATTGATAAATCTCATGACTTGTTTTATCATGAAGCTGAAAGTGCTCTCAATATAACCCAATTAGCCGTTGAAGACACTCCAAGAGTTAAAAATGAACTAGAAAATAAAATCAATACATTGAAATCAATTATAGACCAAATTGAAGATTTAACCAATGAGCTTGTGATAAATATAAGTTCCGATGATAAATCTGATGATGATGTTAAAAATTTGGTAGATGACATGGAAAATTTAATAGATTCTGTTAAAGATTACAAATAGATGATTAAAATGACAAAAAAATGTCCTAAATGTGGAAAGGAAGTGCCTGATGAATCAAATTTTTGCCTTGCATGTGGATATCATTTGGATAATAATGAGAGTGGCAAGGAAGAATCAAGGGTATTTTCAAATGGTAAAATCTTTTTGGTTTTAATTTTTGTCGTACTTATTGTCGGAGGCATCCTGATATTTTCAATGGGTGGGAATGGCAGTAATAATAACAATCAGAGCGTTGATAGCGAAATAGCCAAGGAAGCCAGCGAATTTTCATTTACTATAAGTGATGTTAACGGTTATTATAGTAAAGAAAATAAAAATTACTTCTTTTGGACAGAAGTACTGTTCCAAAAGGTTCCATCAAATCAAAAAGACTATATTGTAAAAGTTACATATCTTGATGAGAACAATACTGATATTGGTCATGAGATGGATAGCTTAGCCAACGTTTATTATGATACCAATTATGCAATATCTGTTGGTTATCATACTTCATACAAGCATATGGATATTGATTCAGTTAAAGTAGAAATACTGAAAGAGGACAAAGTTATTAAGGAATGTTCTACAAAAGTTGATAAAAATAAATTTAATTTTTAAGATAATCAAACAAAATAAGGTGATAAAATGGCGGAATTTTCACTTGATGTTGATGAAATTAAGAAAGATGTTGAAACTACACTGAAACAGGAAGAAGAAAAATTGGAAAATTCAAATATTAAAAACCAGGCTGATGAAAATGCTGTGGCAATATTTGAAGCTGATTTAAATAATCCTTCAGAAAGAGAAAGTATTTTAAGACCATTGGAAAACTTTGGTATGGATGATATTTCAAGATCCTCCCAAAGAAATGAGCTTCTTGCTACCAGATTTGTAGATATTAACAAAGGAGGTCAGGATGCTGAAAATATTGGTGAAAAACTCTCCGAACTTGACAGGCAGATGAAGGATTTGGATCCAAGTAAAGTGGATTTCACAAAGAAAGGTGTTCTTGGAAATCTCATGAATCCTGTTCGCAAATACTTCGCCAAATATGAAAAGGCGGAAAATTCCATTTCAAATATTGTTGAATCACTTGACCACAGCAGCAAGGTATTGCAAAATGACAATGTAACCATATTGAATGAGGAAAATAACCTTAGAGAAGTTACAAATAAATTATTGGCCGATATTGAGCTTGGTAAAAAGATGGATGAATCCATTGAATTGCAAATACAACAGGCGGAAATTGAGGGCGTGGACCCTGAAAAAATTGCCTTTGTCAAAGAAGAGGTTCTATTCCCATTAAGGCAGAGAATAATGGATATGCAACAGATGATAGTTGTAAACCAACAGGGAATAGTATCATTAAATGTAATTAGAAGAAACAATAAGGAATTGATTCGTGGAGTTAACAGGGCTAAAAACGTAACAGTATCTGCTCTAAGAACTGGAGTTATGGTTGCACGCGCATTATATGATCAGAAAATTGTAATGGATAAGATTCAGATATTGAATGAAACTACCAGCGACATTATTGAAACCACTTCACACATGCTAAGAGAGCAAGGAAGTCAAATTCAAAAGCAAAGTGCTGAGACAATGATTTCTCCGGAGGTACTTAAAGCAGCCTTTTCTGAAGCTATTGCAGCTATTGAAGATGTTAGCAATTATAAAGAACAAGCACTTCCAAAAATGAAAGAAACAATTGATATGTTCAGTGATATGGCTAAAGATGGCCAAAAAGTAGTTGAAAAAATTGAAACAAACAACAATAACCGTTTACAATAGATTATTATGAATGCATTTGAAAAGATTAAAAAATCATGGTGGGTAATTTTCCCTTTCACATTCCTGTTTCCAGGAGTTGGGTTTATATACATTGGGATGAAATTCAACAACAAAAACTGGATTTTGGAAGGAATTACCTATGAATTGCCATGGTTTTTCTATTTAGTGGCATCTGCAATATATTCCTCCTCTTCAATGATTATATATTATGGATGGATTTTACTTTTGGCAGCATTCATAGCCTTGATAAGGTCAATAATGGTTGCCATAAAGCTTGTTGACATTTATGATATGGATGAAAATCCTGTCGTAACCAAGGTAACTTCCACACCTATGGGAAAAGCAAAAGAGGATTCCAGCCTAGGGGCATGCTGTATTTGTGTCATTTTTATTTTTATAATCTTTGCATTTGTAGCAATACTTTAAGGAGAAATTTAATGAAACTGATAGTTCAAAGAGTCACCAACTCCAGTGTAGAAGTTGATGGAGATATTGTAGGTGAAATTGAAAAGGGTTTGATGGTTTTGGTAGGATTTGGCCAAAATGACACTGTTAAAGAAGCTGACTATCTGGCCAAAAAACTGGTGAAATTAAGAATTTTTAAGGATGAAAACGGAAGAATGAACAAGTCAGTAATGGATATTGGTGCTAAACTGTTGCTTGTTCCTCAGTTTACATTATATGCTTCAACCAAAAAGAACAGACCTTCATTTCATAAGGCATTAAATCCAGATAAGGCAACTGAACTGTTTGACTATTTCACCGAACAATGCAGGCAACATGTTGATGTTGAAACAGGTGTTTTCGGCGCATATATGAAAGTCGATTTGTTGAATGACGGTCCTGTAACAATATTGCTTGAAAAGGAATTTGATGAGGATTAATATAATTTTTCCCCAGTATATTCATTTTCTTCAGTGTAAATCCTGATTAATGTGTCAACAGTATCATCATACATCAATCTATATCCAATTGCTCCGCCTGAATTGGATTCAACATTATTAAGTGATGTATCGCTGTTTTCACCGCAATTATTGATTATATACCACATTCCGTGAGGGGTGTAGATGAACAATACTCCTTCACCATTTTTTGCTCCTTTTTTGAAGCTGTCGTCAGGGTCATAGATTTTGGTTGAGTGAAGCGCCAGTCTTGACAGGTTCTGTTTAGGATGGGTTCCAGTCTTTTTGAATAGGGTATTTAGCCAATTGTATGCATTATCCTTAAGGTTTACTTTAGCAATAGGGTCTGCAAAGGCCTTTTTTATTTTGTCCTGTCTTTTTTGTAGTGTATTTTCAATTCCAAGAATTTCTTCTACTTTGCTAACATCTTTTTCGAGGCATCTGTATCCTTCAGGTCTTCCGGTAACTTTGATAATGCCATCAACGAAATCTTTTCTTCTAAAGTCTCTCATGTATGGTTTTACCTTTTCAAATTCTTCATCAGGAATTCTTTGATTCAGACCATAAAGATAGCCGTATTCATTAGCATCATAACATTTTGTTTCCATTTTTAGCTCTTCTGCCATTCTAATCAACTCTGTAATATAATCTAATATGAAATATCATGTTTAATGATTAATTCCCATTGTTTAAAAAAGTTTTAGTCATGAATATTTTCGATAGCATATCTTAAAAATCTTTTTAAATTAATAATTCAAATTAATTAACATGGTAGAAAATAACAAGAGCAATCGTGAATTCGGTTCTAATTTTGATAAGGATGAAGCCAATGAAATTTTTGATAAATTAGATAAAATCAATTCAGACGATTCAAAGAAAGTTGATAAAAATATTGCTTCTATTAAAGACGTTACAGAGTTATTGAAAGAAGCTAAAAATTCTGATGAAAGCAAAGCTATAGAATTGTATAAAAAAGTTTTAGTCATAATGCCTGAAAATCTTGAAGCATATAATGGATTGGCTGACATTTACCGCAAACAGGATGATGAGGAAAGTGAAAGGGATATCCTAAAGAAAGCTATTCAAAATGTTGACAGATCCAGTAAAAATGATTTGATGAAAAGATTGAAGGAAATCAGTTAAACTTCAGGTCTTTTTGGATGTGGTATTATGTTTCGAAAAATGAGAAGACACAAACAAGAGCTATCTGAAGAGGAGTGTATTGAAATATTGGCAAATGAACCTAGAGGTGTTTTAGCGCTTTTGGGGGATAATGACTATCCTTATGCATTGCCTATGAGTCATGTATTTGTTGATGGGAAAATCTATTTTCATGGGGCTATGGAAGGCCATAAGAATGATGCAATTAAAAAGCATGATAAGGTATCATATTGTGTGATGGATTCTGGCGTTAAAAAGGAGGATAGCTGGTGGTATACCTTCAGAAGTGTCATAATCTTTGGAAAAATTAAAACCATTGCTGATAAAAAAGAAAAAATCGATAGGTTGACTTACCTTGGAGACAAGTTTTTCCCAACTCATGAAGAAACCGTACGTGAAATTGATAGATTGCTTGATAAAACTGAGGTTTTTGAAATTACTATAGATCATATCTCTGGAAAAATTGTTCGGGAAAAATAGGATATGTATTTTGGAGTGAAATTAAATATGGTGGGACATATTTAATTTCGTGAGAGTAGTCATATGTTTTAATTAAATTAGAAAAATATCTTAGCCTAATTTAATCAATCGGAGTAGTAATGAAAAATCAGATTTTTAGGTAAACCTAAATTTTTATTACAATTAATAAATTATCAACTATAGTATATAAATATTTTGGTATGCCTAAAGAAAAAAATAATATATTTCAATCAATAAAATAATTCTTATGATAGGCAATGATTGGGATTTGGCACTAAAGGAAGAATTTGAAAAGGACTATTTTTTAAAAATTAATGATTTCATCAATAAAGAATACGAAACAAAGACAATTTACCCTCCATATGATGAGATATTCAACGCATTTAAATTAACACCATTGAACGAGGTTAAAGTTGTTATTTTAGGTCAGGACCCTTATCATGAAAAGGGACAGGCCCATGGACTTGCATTTTCAACACCCTCTGGCCGTCCAAAACCAAGATCACTCAACAACATCTTTAAAGAAATCAATGCAGAATATGATTATCCCATTCCCGAATCAGGATGTTTGGAATCATGGGCAAACCAGGGTGTATTTTTACTCAATACAGTTTTGACAGTCGAAGAGGGTAATGCAAACTCCCACAGCAAATGTGGATGGCAAATTTTTACAGATAATGTGATAAAACTATTGGACTGTCAAACACAACCTATAGTATTTATGCTTTGGGGAAAACAGGCTGAAAAGAAAAAGGAATTGATAAAAAATCCAAATCATCTGGTTTTGATAACGTCTCATCCTTCGCCTTTTTCTGCAAGACGTGGATTTTTCGGTTCAAATCATTTTATAAAAGCTAATGAATTTTTAAAGCAGAATAATCTAAAAGAAATAAATTGGAGATTATGATTTAGCTCATAACTCCAAAGTTAATACCATTGCTTCCAACAGATACAAAGGAATGATGTCCCTTGTCATTTTGAGGGTAATCATATCTTTGAGATTCAATTGCATTTACAACCTTATAGTTGTTATATTCATTATTGAGAATGGAATAGAACTCTGTCTTGTTGTAATTTGACTTGTTTGCACTTTTCACCACTTCTTTAATTGTTGGTGTTATGTCGCTGCCTCTCCATGCGATATAATAGAACTCATCACCTGCTGAGAACCATAACTTGGAATTGTTTGCTCCGTCATTGCGGTCATATGTCATGAAGTGGATTGCATCGTGGCCTTCAACATTGACTTTTTTGATTTGGCTGTTGTGTTCCAGAAAATATCCATACAAATCCATTATTCTTGGATTGACATATCTTATTGTGAAAACGTCAATGTCCTCATCGAATTCGTACATATTGAAGTCGCTTGAATATGGATTTTTGTATTCCGGAGGAATCTTGAACTCCTCATATCCCACAATAGCTTCAGTCCAATTGGAGCTATCAAGTGCATTTACTGCATTAATTAAAAACATTAGAATAAAAATAAAAATCATGATTTTTTTAAGCATATTAATACTGTGTTTGATATTATTTAAATAGAAGTAGGGAAATTATTATTAAGGTTCAATTTCATTATCGTAATTTAAATCATTATTTTATATTTTGTAGTTCTCCTATCTCTGTCTTTTGAGTCCATATCAACCAAATCATAAACTAACGGGTTTGAAATAAGCATTTTCCAAATTTCATAGGTGACATTAATAAAGTCCTCATTGAGTTTTATATGATCCCTGATGATGGGACATTCATATGGAAATTCAGTTTCATCTAAAACAAGATGAAATTCTCCATTTTTGGAGATATGTGGCACTAAAGGAAATGTTCTGCATTGAATCGGTCTGATTGACCTGTCGCATCTTGGCGGATTTTTGCATTTGACAAGATATATATTATCTTTCCATGAATGAGGATATCTGATTTCAGATGAATCCATATAGTATAGCTCAAAATCAGGGCTGTCTTCATACATTAGCTCTTCACCGGGAAGTAAGTATAAAACAAGCTCTTCAGTGTGTGTTTCATCAGCATCATAAACACAGCATACTTCACCACATAATTTCCCACAATCAAAATCGACAGGGGTTACCTCATCGAGTCTTTGATAAATCTTTTGAATTGTTCTTTTCATTTCTTGGGCTGTAATTTCCATGTTATCTAAATTATACATTTAATGTGAAATTAATTAAATTTTTTGAAAAATTATTTATATATGATTGGGATATATACTTTTAGGTGACTATAATGTTTAAACGGTTATCAATATTTTTAATTCTAACTATATTCCTGATGGGGTTTGTATCAGCTCAGGAAGTGTCTGATTTTAAATTTAACAGTGATTTTAAAGATGTTGGGGATGGAGTTTTTATTAAATACGGTCCAACAGGTCAAGCAGAACAAAGTATGGCTGTAGTTCCATTTTCCAAATCCGGTGGTGAGGATTACTTTAAAAATGATACTAAATACGGTTATTCTGTAAATAAATCAAAAAATCAAACTTATAATTTCGTTGATGAACCTTTAAAAGAGCAAGGAACCTGTGAAATAATCAAAGTTGACAATAAATATTTTATTGTAGAATCTTGGGAAAAAATTGGTGCTGAAAGCTCTTTTGAGGATACATTTAACAATGTCATGGAATTCAATAAGTTAAATAATGTTAAGCCATCTGTTGTATCAGGTGTTGTAAAATAAACCTTTTCCTTTATGTGATTTATTAGATATTTAGAATATATCTAATATAAATCATCTCTTGGAGGGTTTTG
Source organism: Methanobrevibacter sp. UBA188 (assembly GCF_905234905.1). Lineage (NCBI taxonomy): Archaea > Methanobacteriati > Methanobacteriota > Methanobacteria > Methanobacteriales > Methanobacteriaceae > Methanobrevibacter > Methanobrevibacter sp. UBA188. The sequence goes on from NZ_CAJOJM010000006.1 coordinate 25,728, forward strand.
AATGAGTGATTCGGAGTTAACAAATACAGTAATAATAGACACCTTTGAATGTGATATCATCTCAAAGAAGTTGGCCGCAATTAACAATAAGGTCAGATTTTCAATTCTGGAAATTTTAAGGGATAACAGCAAGGAACCCTTATATTCCCGTGAAATAAATTCAATTCTTTTAAATAAGTATAACATTTCCATAACAGTTCAAATGCTGGGACAACACCTGAAGCAACTTGTTGAATCTGAGCTGATTCAGGAAGTCACTGTCAAAAAAGAGGTAGTCAATAAAGTGGGACAGAGAAATGTCAATGGATATTCCCTGAAGGATAATGCTTTTGAAGATCTGTTTTTGGAAATCTCATTCTTTTCTGATGAAATCTTGACATTCTTTGATTTGCACAAAATCAATCTTGGATTGGAGGATGGATATTGCATCATAACAATATTCAATGGGCCGGATAAGGGCAAAACATTCAAGGTTCACAAGGATGAAAGTATATTAATAGGCCGTAAAAGCAATTTCACTGATGAAGACTTCGAACTTCCTACTATTCTATTGGATAATGAATATGAAACAGTTTCAAATGTTTCAAAACCTCATTTAAAGGTCTTCAATAAGGAAGACAAATGGTATGTTATTGATGGTGGAAGTTCAAACGGAACATTTATAAAAGATATTGAAATTCCAATCAATAAGGCTGTTGAAGTTAAAAATAACTCTTTCATTAAATTATCCCGAGGAAATGGCGGAGCGGTTATTCACGTTTCCTATTAGAATTTGGTGATGTTGTTGGAATTGGATGATATTAAACAATTGGTCGGCGAATTCTTCAATGGCCAATATGAAGTTAAAAAGTTTTTAGGCGAAGGATCCTTTGCCAAGGTTTATCTTGTAGAGCATAATTATCTTGAAGACCTACGGGCAATGAAAATCATCAAGGAACCTGTAAGTCCGGCAACAAACATCAAATCAGTATTCAAGGAAGTGATGCTTGCAACCAAATTGAGACATGAAAATATCATAAGCATATATGATGCGGGAATCATGTCAACATTCGGGCAAAATAAAAAAGATTTAGCTTTTTTTGTAATGGAGTATGTACAGGGCGGAGATTTGGAGCAATACCTAAATTCATTCATAAATTCAAATATTCTGATGCCTATAAATAAGGTGCTGACTTTAATAAGACAGATATTGATGGGTTTGAACACGCTTCACATGTCAAATCCTCCGATAATACACAGGGATTTGAAGCTTAAAAATATCCTGCTTACTTTTGATAACTGCGGCGAGATTGTTGTCAAGATTTCCGACTTTGGTTTTTCGAAGGAAGTTACAACTAAAATTTCAGATATTGACATAGTGGGTACAAGGCCATACATGGCACCTGAATGTTTTAAAAAGACAATATCTACCATGACAGATATTTATGCGGTTGGAGTTATCTTTTATCAACTTTTGACAAATAAATTTCCCTGTGATATGGATATGTTTTCCATGGAAGACCTATTGGAATTGAAGCCTTGGAAAGAGCAATTCAAACCTCCGAGTTACCACAATAAAAATGTTTCAACAAATATTGATGAAATCGTAATGAAATGTCTTCAAATCAATCCGAAGGACAGGTATCAAAATGCTTCTGAACTGTTGGCTGATATTGAAATAGCCATCAATAATCTGGAACCTGCAGTTGATATGACTAACAGAACTGAAGCTATTGAGGATGATTATCATTATCTAATAAATAATTCTCTTAGGAATGCTTTCCGATTGGCTAAAAGGGAAAACGGTTTGGATATGGCTATTGAAATTTTGGAAAATGAATTTCTGAATGATTATGAAATCCGCAAGCATTATGGCGAAACATTAAAGATGTGGAAATCTCCAAATCCTGATGTAAAACTGATTTCAAAAGCTTTTACAGTTAATCTCAGTGGAAAAAATTATTATTTGTCAATTGATTTGTTAAAAGAAGCAATATCTTACAATCCTTCAATAAAAAATAAATTCAGTCATTATATTGATCTGTGGAAAATTTTCATTGAATTGTCAAAAGATGCCAACCTGATTAAGGCAGTCCTTTCACTGGAAGAGCTGATGGAAAAAAATAAGCATATTAAGCAGATGTATTCTCCAATCATAAATACTCTGAAAACTTATTCCGTTGAAGAGATTGTTGCACAGTCAAATCATCTGGTCAATCTGAATAATCTCATTGATGCATCCAATCTTATGGAGTTCGCTGTTGTTTTTGATTCGGATATCAGAGATTCTTATGAATATAAGTTATCTTTATGGAAACAGAATATGAATCATGAATTTAAGATATCCAACAAGTTCAAGGGCAATACTATTGATTATGCAATTGATTTGGGAACGACGGACTCCATTCTTTCATATTATAATGATGGAAATCCCATTATCGTCAAGAATTATCTGACTGGTGATGATTTCACGCCTTCGGCTGTCTTGATTGATGAGGATAACAATATTCACGTCGGTGAAGATGCTAAGAATGCATTGTGGGTTGATGATAAGAATGCGATTTCTGAGTTCAAGCATAATATGGGATTTTCCATTCCATTCAACTTTCAAAAATCTTCACGTATAATGCAGCCTGAAGAGCTATCTGCAGAAATTCTGAAGGATTTGAGAACTTCAGCATATAAACAATTAGGCGTAAACGTTGAACATGCAGTCATTTGTGTTCCTGCAAATTCTAACTACATTAAAACCAAAGCGATAAATGATGCCGCTGACCTTGCGGGATTGCGATCCCACAGTCTTTTGCTGGAACCTGTTGCCGTTTCAATAGCATATGATTTGAAGGAAAATAATTGGTTAATTTATGATTTGGGTGGAGGCACTTTCAGCATTTCCCTGATTAGATATTTTTCAGGTGAAATTGATAGTTTGGACAGCATCAGGCTAGATGATTTTGGTGGAAATGCTTTTGATTGGGCAATTGTAGATGATATTTTTGCACCAAAGATTGCCAAACAATTAAAACTGAAAGATTTCACACGAGATAATAAGAGATATAAAAGAATCTTTTCAAAGCTCAAGGTAGTAGCTGAAAATTCTAAAAAAGAATTGTCAAAATATAGTAGTGCAGATATATTTATTCATAATCTTTTCAATGATTATGACTTTACTTATACTTTAACAAGAGATATGCTTGTGGAAATTATTGAGCCTTTAATCAAACCTACATTTAATTTAGTGCAAAAGCTATTAAATGATAACTCTCTTTCAAGCAGTGATATTGATAAGGTCATTCTTGTAGGTGGGTCATGCGTTAGTCCGATAGTTCAGGATTTGATCAATGAAAATTTGGACATGGGTCTGGAACATGGCATTAATCCACTTACCGTTGTTGCCAAAGGAGCATCAATATATGCTGGCATGCTTAAAAAGCCAAATGTTGACATTTCATCAAATCCATTTTCATTGATATTGAATATCCAGAAAGATTATGTCAGTGGAAGGGTTTTTACGATTGATGACAAATATTCGTTTCTTGGTTATTATGTTGAATTCATAGGTGATGAATACTCGACTGGTAAAGTTCCAATCAATCTTGACGGTACGTTTAAGGTACTTATTCGCCAGGGAGACTACGAAATAGTGATATATGACCACAATAGCAAGGTTGAAATCGATGAAAGGTCTCCTATTTTAGTTAAAAATGATAAAATGTTCATCAAGTTTTTTGACAATGCATTTTCATCCGATGGCGCCAACATATCTCAAATGTATATTCTGGATAAATACAGCTCTTTAATAAAATCAATTGATTATTTGAATGAATATTCATGTTCAATAAGAGGCATAGAAATCATAGATTATATAGACAGGTTAATTGAATTGGTTAAAATAGATAAAAGAGCAATGCAGTTGGCTTCAATATATCTTGATTATCTTGAAAACATGATAAAAAGGGAAAAGTTCAACTTGAACTTTTCAATGCTTTTGGAAAATGTGAAAAATAAGCTCGATATTGCCAAACGAGGAGAATTGTTTGAAACTGCTGATTTCAATAGATATCTGGACATTGCAGTAAATACAAATGACTTTGTGAAATTAGATGAGATTTACAATAATTTGATTAGAGAATATGTCAAATTAAATAAGGATGATGTTATCATTTCCAGCTTCTTCAATTTAAAAACCGAGGGTATTTATGATAAAAATAGGCAAGATTATGAAGATTTGTCTAAAAGAGCATCAATAGCTTTAGATTTCCACGATTATGATGACTTGGCAGTCATAGTCAGGGAATTATATGAAATAGATGAAAGGTTTGATAGGTGATATTCATGAAAGACGAAAAGAATTCTATAAAAGCAACAATCGTTTTAAATAAAAGCAATTCCGATGGATTTTTGGAGTATCCCTTTGACCTAAAGCAGGTTATGGAAGCATTGGATGAGCTTTCCAATGAATAACTTTTTTATATTTAATAATAAACTTTTTAAAGTTAAATTGAATAGCTATGAATATTTATGTTTATAAAAAAAATTTTTGTATAAAATATTTATAGTCTGATGAACAAATTAAATTTTAATTACTTTTAGACGTGTTTTTTTATGAAGTACAAAAGGAATAAATTTAAAATTAACAATGCAAGAATAAATATTATTTTTATATTGCTGTTTATTTCCAACATCATTCTTTATGTGGCGTTCCTAAACAATTTATATCATGATAGCAATTTCAATATTCCTTTTGAAACATTGAATAACATTCTTACTATGGTTTCTGCAATCATAATTTTAGGATTCATTTCGACAAGACTTCCCCAGTTTAGAAATTTGGGGGACAGCTCCATTTATGAAGTATGCTATCTGATTATCATTGGAATATTAAGCATGGTTATTTCCTATTTCAATAAGACATCGAATACTGAAATGTTCATTGCTCCTTATATGGAAATGTTCAAGGTATTATCGGTAATGCTGATATTCATGCTGATTGTAACCAAGACAAAGCCTTTTAAAAATATTATGAAAGGCAAAATTACAAGAAAAAATCAGATATTATGTCTAATCATTTTTTCCATTTTGGGCTGCATTGCTTCATTGTATCATGTATATGTCAATAACACTCCAGCAAACGTTAGAACTTTAATAATCATGATTGGGGGATTGTTTGGAGGACCTTTTGTAGGGATACCTTCAGGAATAATTGCGGGAATCTTCAGATTTTCACAGGGCGGTGTAACTGCATTTCCATGTGCCCTTTCAACTGTTTTATCGGGGATTGTAGGTAGTCTGATATATGTATGGAATGGTAAAAAAATTCTTAGAAGCCTACATTCAATATTGCTGATTTTTTATTTCATTGGATTTGAAATGCTTTTAATAGTAATATTAACTCCTAATAATATTTCTTTTCATTTTGTGGAAGACATTTATCCTTTGATGTTGTTTGCATCAGTGATGGGCATGGCGTTGTTTTTAATGATTGTCCAGGAACAGACTCAACCTAAAAAAGAAATTTCCTATGAAGAATTTAGAATAAATGAGATGGAAAATACCTTGGAAGAACATTTGGATAGAATTGAAGAGTTGGAAGAGGAAATAGATGAGCTTAAAAACGAAAATTCAGATTAGTTTTGCAATTGTATACTCTCCGATATAATCAAAGAGTATTTCTGCCTTCTGCTCATTGTTCATTACATTTTTGATGTCACTTGCACTTTTCACTTCTTCGATTAGCGTGTAATCGCTGTTTGCAACATATCCTACAATAGATTCATCTTTCATGACAGCTATCGCATCAGGGTCATGCTCATTTTCAATGTCCTTAACCAGACTAACGATAATTCCACTTTCAGGAGTAAAGTTATAGAAACTGCAGCCTGTAATGATTATTAAAATGTCTGATGTATTGTTAATATATTCAATTTGATTTTCCAGTTCTTTTAATCTATCAAATTCTTTATAAGCTATCAAATATGCTTTTTGTGCTTCCACGAGGTCATTTAAACCTTCCAATATTTCCGCTTTTAAAAAATAAAATTCCGATGGGTCTTCACTTTCCCCAAGCACTTCCAATCCGCAATTGATCAATCTTAATGCCTTGTCATAATTGCCTTCTGGGAAAAATGAAAGTTTGCCCCAATTGTACAGTGAATTCGCTTTGTTAATCTTGATGTCTGATGATTCATTAATGTTTAATGCATTATCGAAGCATTCTATTGCCTTTTCATATTCCTTCAAGTTATCAAGAATGATTCCTTTAAGATTCCAATTGGAGTAATCATTGTCACTTTGAAGTATCTTGTTAATTTCCACCAATGCTTCATCATACTTCTGCTCCTTGATTAAATGCTCTACTTTAGAAGTTTTTGATACTTTAAAGGTGGCCTGGTAAGTTTTGTCATTTTGATTTTGCTTGTCAATGTCTGTATTGAGATATTCTCTATTGTCTGTCATTTAAATCAATTTCAATAGCTGTGCTTATCTATGAATTTGATTGATGTAATAGTTATATTTTTAGTATATTAAATCCTATTTTTAATCATGTCTTTAATTGATGTAATGTTTAAAAGGAGAAGTACAAGAAAATTCAATGATGAAAATATATCTAAGGATGAACTTGATTTGATTCTTAAGTCTGCTCTTTTAGCGCCTACTTCAATGAACCGAAAGCCATGTAACTTCATGGTTGTTGAAAGAACTGAAACATTAAAGGAACTGTCTAAATCAAAAGACCATGGTGCAGATTTAATAGCTGGTGCAAATAAGGCTATTGTAGTTGTTGCGGATTCTATGGTTGCAGATACATGGATTGAGGATTCATCCATTGCATTGACTCATATGCATTTGATGGCAACAGAACTTGATATTGGAAGTTGTTGGGTCCAAATACACTTAAGAAGTAAAGACGGCAAGGATTCCGAAGAGGTTGTGAGGGATATCCTAAAAATCGATGGTCATTATAGAATTGTGGGCATTCTTGCCTTAGGTCACAGCGACAATATTCCAAAACCTCACGATGAAAGTGATTTGGATAAAAATAAGATACATTTTTTGGTATAGTTGATGGAGGAGATTAAATTATGGATTATGATGTTATTTATATTGGAAGCGGAAATGCCGCATGGCAGGGAGGCCGGTTTTTAAGAAAAGCAGGCCTTAAAATATTGATAGTCGAAGAAAGCCTATATGGAGGAACATGTGCTAACAGGGGATGTAACTCAAAAGCACTTCTCGATGCCCCATATGAAATAAAGGCTTTGGCAGATAACTTTGAAGGTGTTGGAAAAGCAGGTAACTTTGAAGTTGACTGGCCGGCATTAATGAAATTCAAAAGGAAAAGAATTGCAAATATGGCTCCATTTCTGGATGGCAAATTTGAAGAGTACGACCTTGATGTGGCTCATGGAAAGGGTGTTATTGTAGATGAACATACTGTAAAGGTCGGTGATGAAACATTCACTACAGATAAAATCGTTATAGCTACTGGATTGAAGCCTGTAATTCCTGATATCAAAGGAAAAGAGTTTCTACATGACAGCACTGACTATTTGGACATTGATGAGCTTCCGAAACATTCCATCATTATAGGTGCGGGATTTGTCGGTATGGAATTTGCATCAATCCTTGCCGAAGCAGGCCTTGAAGCAGACGTAATCATCAGAGGGGACATGGCATTAAAGTATTTCCATCAGCCTTATGTTCAAAGGGTAATTGAAATTCTTGAAGGAAAAAATATTCGCTTCCATTTCAATGAGCAGGTAAGCGAAATCATTAAGGATGACAGTGCAACAATTGAAAACCCCGAAGCAAAAGTTTTAAATCTCAAAAAGGCTTTGAATACAGATGATGAGCTAAGAGATCCTGAAGCCAAAATCGACAACAGGGCTTATGAAAATGCATTCACAGTAAAATGTGAAAGTGGCCTAACATTATGTGGAGATTATGTTGTTGCAGCTATTGGGCGAGAAGCCAATGTGGATGGAATAGGTCTTGAAAATGTTGGCCTTACAAGCACCAAACAGGGTATTAAGGTAAACGGACACCTTCAGACAGAAGTTCCAAACATTTATGCTTCAGGTGATGTTGCAGATACAGGCGTTGCAAAACTGGTTACCGTAGCTATACATCACTCAAAATACCTTGCAAAGGAATTGCTTGGTGAAGCCGATGAAATAACCTATCCTGTAGTTCCTGCCGTTGCATACACCATTCCTAGAATTGCCACTGTCGGTGTTCCAGCGTATGTTGCAGATGAAAGTGACGAATATGATGTCCACACAATCAGATACGGCAATTCATACTCTCTTGAACTTAAAAACGATACTACTGCAGAGGCAAAGGTCATCGTTGATAAGGATTTAAACATTGTCGGTGCTGAAATATATGCTGCAGACGCTGAAAATGTAGCGAACATGTTTGCATTTATCATTAACAAGAAAATAACTCTTGAAGAACTAGATTATATGATTTATGCATTCCCTTCAAGCAGTTCTGTATGTCTGTATAAATTGCACAATATTCACTATGACTTGTAGCATGGGTTTTCCCATGTATATTTTTTTTTAAAAAAAGCGAAAGCTTTTATATTATCATATCAAAAAGAATATATTTAGGTGAAATTATGAGTGAAGAAAAAATTACTTATGATGATGTTAGACAGTATGAAAAATTTTTCACATTAACTCCTTCATTTTTACTAGAAAGATGGGCCAAAAAAAATACTAATTTGGTTTCCAAGTTTGAATCTAAAATAGAGTCCTTTTTGAATCGCATGGATGACAACAAAAGGAACAAATTGCATGCTGTCTTGAATAGTGATATTGATGAATTACAACTCATTATGAAAGAAGCACATGAAAGGACCAATAAAAAACAATATAAGATCTTAGCAAACCCAAAATATAAGCAATTCATTGAAGAAAATCTTAAGGAAATCGAAAAAATGGTTTAATGGGATGAAATGTCTGATTGTACATCCCATTTTGCGGGTCTGTTAATAAAACATGTGGATGTTTTTTTCCAGTAACAGTTATTGCATGTTTTGCATTTACTCTCACCATTACCCTCAATTTGCCATTCAACCAAAAAGCTAGGATCAGCCACAAATGGTCTTTGCATTGAAATGTAGTTAATATCAGTTGAATTTAAAATATCATTAATCTGTTTTTGGGTAGTGGCTCCACCACCTAGAATAACTGGAATATCAACATTTTTGATTATTTTTTCACTTGCTTCAACCAACGGATTTTTCTCCTTGTTTTCCCGTGTGAAAAATTGCGGTGAACGTGGACGTGTTATCTGAAGTGAATCAACACCATATTTTTCAAGAATTTTAGCAACTTCAATTGTCTCATCCAAGGTCATTCCATTTGTTGTTCCGTCAAATGCATTTAAACGACAGTTTATATGAAGTTCTGTAGTCTCTTTAATCACTTTAATTATTTCCAAAACGATTTTCAAACGGCTTAATGTACTTCCTCCGTATCTGTCGCTACGGGAATTGAAATTGGGATTTATGAATCTGGACAGGAAATAGTAGTTCCCAAGACCTATTTGAATGCCGTCAAATCCTGCATAATCGAATTTTTGGGCGGCGATAATCATGTCTGTTTGAATCTTTCTAATGTCTTCTATTGATATGTCATCAATTTTCATATTCTGCTCGGTTTTCTTGTTGAATTGTACAAAACCCAATTGGGCAAAAATAGGAACGTCATAAACGTGCACCAAATCTGTCAGGTCACGCGCTTCACGTACAAATTGAGTATAGTTAACGGTATTAGAATATTTTGAAAAAACGTCCCTCGGATATAGGGAGTATAATTCTGTAATTATCAATCCAACACCGCTGGCTGCAATATTTTCGTATCGGTTATATATTTCAGGAGTCAAATTACCTGATTTTTCTCTTTCAGACTCCCACAAACCTGTTCTGACAATTCTGCTGTTAAGCTTCAAATCTCCAAATTCACAGTAATCAAATAAGTCTTTCATGATAGTATTTAAGATAAAATTATATAAATATGATTCTAATGTAAACAATTATTCACAAAAACATTAATTTATGAGTTTTTTCATAATTATCTGCATGAATTATAAAACTATCGGTTTAGCTATCTTGATTTTAATGGCATTTGTATCCGTATCTGCAGTTTTCAGTGCTGATTCACCAATTGTAGATGGTTTAAACAGCACAACAAATTTCACTCAAGCATTAAATGATGCAGGAGTTCAAAATAAAACTGTCTTATTGATCTTTGACCAGGATAGCTGTTATTATTGTGATTTGTTGAAAAAGGATGTTTTATCCAATGCGAATGTTCAAAAGCAATTGGAAAAGGATTTCATTGTTGTAGACATTGATATTACAAAACAGCCACAAATAGCTTCAAAATATAAAGTTATGGGAACTCCGACTTGTGTATTCTTAGATTCCAAAGGAAATGAAGTTCAAAGGATTGAAGGTTACGTTTCCGCTGGTGAATTTTTAAATTTGATTAAGGAGATTTAGATGGAAGTTCTTCCCCTAATTTCCTTTACTTCGGGAGTAATATCAATATTGTCCCCATGTATATTGCCGATATTGCCTATTTTTGTAAGCGTTAGTCTGAAATCCCGCTCTAAGCTTGACCTGATATCGTTTGTCGGCGGTTTGTTGACAATTTTTGTTATTATAATATTTTTGACAGGTTTTTTCACATCAATTCTATATTCGTATATTGTTCCGATAAGGATTATATCTTCAATTATTTTGTTGATTATTGGTATTTTGATGTTTTTTGATTATTCGATGGGATTTAAAGCAATTCCTCAAATAAATGGTGATGGTCTGTTTTCATCATATATTATGGGTATTTTGACATCGGTTGCATGGGCACCATGCTATAGTGGATATCTGATTTCATTAATCTCATTGCTTATAAGTTCAAGCAGTCCGACCTATGCTGTTTTAAACATAATTATCTATTGTATGGGTTTTGCTTTAACATTATTCATATTAAGTCTCTTCATTTCAAAAATTAATTTGGAAAGGCTGATATCAAAAACAAGGCATATTCCTAAAATATTTGCTGTACTGGTGATTTTTGGAGCCTTATACTTATTGTATGATGCAATTCAGGCAGTAATCTAAATTCAATTTAAAATAGACAACTTTAAATTATATATGATTAATATTTATAATTATGAATATTCAGACTGAAAGTACTGAGGATAAAATCATTTCAGCTACATTTAGGCTTATTCGAAAGGATGGTATTGATAAGGTAACAACTAAAAAGATTGCAGCTGAAGCCGGTGTTAATGAAGTAACTATATTCAGAAAGTTCAATAACAAGCAGAATCTGGTAGATATTACCAAAGATCATTATATGGAATTGTTTTTAAACAAAATGGAAGAAATATTCAGCTTTGATGAGGATATAAGCATCGAGCAATATCTTAAAGATAACTTTTTTGGACTTTTAAACCTTTCTGATGAGGAATTCAGTGTACTTAAAGTTGCTATGGAAGAAGGGGGAGAAATTTCAGACAGAAAACGTTTAATTTCACAAATAAATGATGTTATTCTTGATAATATTGAAGAATTTTTTAAATTGCAGATTCAAAAAGGTGAAATCAAGGATATTAATCCAAGGGCATTGTCAATAATGTGTTTTGGAGTAACATTCCAGTCTATCGTTTTGTGGAAAGTCTACAATAAAACTCCAAGTGTGGAAACAGAACAGTATTTTCAGGAATATCTAAATATAATATTTAATGGAATAAAAGAATAATTATTTCTTGAATTTCTGCTGTTCTAATTAGTTGTTTCTACTAAAACTATCATTTCTATTCAATATAATCTTGGAGTAATCTTATTTTACTTAGGTAGATTTCTGAAAATGATTGAAAGTGATTTGTGGATTTAATATATGTTTGAATGACAGTTTTCATTCTGAATTCCAGGTATATTTTCATTTCTTTTGTAAATATGTTTTTTCTTTTTTTTGCATTGATTTTAATTAATTTGGAATCAATTTTTTTTTAAAAAAATTCATTATATTTAAATGTATAGTATAAAATTTAGGCATACCTAAAAATTTATATATTCCTTCAACAATATTAGAATATATAATAAAAAAACGAGGTAAAATGAATGAATTTAGAAGGAGTAGAAAAAACAATGCTTTTGACAATCTACACAAAAGCAAAGCATTCCAGACAAAAGAATCATAAGTTTTATGATTCAAAAGCTATTGAGGTCATCTCACAAATAGACTATGACTTCACAATGGCAGATAAAGACAGAAAGATGCAACTGGGAGTAATTTCAAGAACAATTGTTTTGGATGATATGGTGTCAGAGTATATATCACAGCATCCAAACTGTATAATAATCAATATTGCATCAGGAATGGATACAAGATTCAACCGATTGGATAATGGTCAAATCAGATGGTATAATGTCGATTTGGAAAATTCAGCAAAATTCAGATTGAACTACATAGAAGATACAGATAGGGTAACAACATTGGCCTACTCGGCGATGGATCCAGAATGGGCAAGTAAAATCAAGGCTGATGGCGATGTGCTGTTCATCATTGAAGGTCTGACTATGTATCTGAATCAGGGCGATGTGTCTGATATCCTGAATATCATTGATGAAAACTTCAAGAATTGCACAATTTTTGTCGAAATCATGCCGCCAACTTCTGTTGAAAACGTTAAGGAAATATCCGTTGAAGAAACTGATTCTAAATTTACATGGGGAGTTAAAAAAGGTAATGAGTTGACAAAATTAAATTCTGCTTTCAATTGGATAAGGGATGTGAATCTATTTGATGGGGCGAATGTCTACAAGCCAATATTCAGGCTATTCACATGGATTCCAAATATAAGAAATAGGATGGACTATATTGCAGTCTTGGAAAAATAAGTCTTACTCATGGTTTTTGGACCATTGGTAAGCTATTCTAGCAGATCCATCCGCAACATATATTGTTCCGCATTTCTTGAAATCATTTTTTTCAATCTGATTTTGCATAATATGATTGTTCGGATGGGTGTCGATTCGAATATTGTTTGAAATGTTCTTACAATATTCAATCAAAAAATTGAAGATTCCCTTAAGCTTGCCATCACTTGCAATGCGATGCAATGTAATATATTCATCTTCGTTCAGCCAATTTCCATTTTCAATGTATTGGTAGGTTGGCTCAGCTTTGTTGAAGAGTGCAAATACTCCATGGGGAGAATCATCATCACATATCAAATAACAGATCCTTTTGCAGATATCCTTTTTAACCAAATCTCTGGTTGGATAAGAATGGCCCCATTGGGTGGGATTGCCTGTTTTTATCATGAAATCCTGTGCTGATTTGTAGATGGCCATAATTGCAGGTAAATCATCCATTTCAGCTTTTTGTATATTCATGTTAAATCACTTTAAAATCAAGAAGCTTAATACTATTGGAAATCAATTCGGGATTGTCATCGATTTTTTCGGATAGTCTTGTAGTTATGTATTTTTTGTTGTCATCTGGAAAAACAGTTGCAATTTTTAAATCTTCATTGTCCATTATGACGCTTGCAAGGAAATTCGCACCACTGGAAATGCCGATTCCCAAACCGAATTCATTGGCTATTCTTTTTGACATGTTTATTGCATCACAGTCATGAATCAAAACAATATCATCAATCAAATCCTCATCAACAATGCCTGGAATAAAGTCATCTCCAATTCCCTCAATCATATGGCTGCCTTCTTCCATTCCCATTTTAAGAATGGATAATGTGGATGGTTCGAGAGCGAAAACTTTGGAGTCGGGGTTGTTGTCTTTCAATCTTTTTCCAATACCCATCAATGTCCCTCCGGTTCCGATACCTGAAACGAAAGCATTAACGTCAGGAACATCATCAAGAATTTCCTGACCGGTTGTTTTATATTGGGCTTCAACATTTAATTCATTGTCAAACTGGAGTGGTCTGTATGCGCCTGTTTCATTTGCAAACTCTTCGGCTAGTTCAAGACCTCTTTTGAAACCGCCTTCCTCTTTGGATATAAGATGGACGTGGGCACCATACATTTCAATCAGTTTTCTTCTCTCAAGAGAAACCCAATCTGGCATGAAAATATGGACATCATGACCGTAAAGAGCGCCAATGGCACTGAATGCAATTCCAGTATTTCCGCTTGTGACTTCAACAATTGCCTGACCGTCTTTTAGATTTCCATTTTCTCTTTCTTTTTGAATGATATATAATGCGATTCTATCTTTAATGCTTCCTGAATAATTGTAGAACTCAAGTTTGGTATAAATGCTACCTTTCTTTCCTTCGTATTCATAATCAATTTGTATCATTGGTGTATTTCCAACTAATTTTCCAATATTCATAACTCTCATCCGATTTTATAATATTATACTATATGTTTCTAATTCATTAAAAACTTTTTTTGATGCTGATAATTTTTGGAAATTTGCAGTGCAATATTTAATCCATAACCAAGTTATGAAGTAATTTTCATTAATCCTAATTCATTGCCATGTTGATTTTTTTACTAATTGCTACTTTTTTTGATTGCTTATAATCCCTTTTTGACATTCTGTACTTGATAAGCGTAGATGAATAGGTTATTACCGCTACAGATCCGATGTTGTGAATCAGGGCACCTTCAATTGGATTTAGGATTCCAAGTATTGCCAATGCCATTGCAACAACATTTGAAGTTAGGGCAAACGCTATGCTTATATTGATTGTTCTGACAGTTTTTCTGGCAATACCAATCAAATGAGGTATGTCTCCAACATTGTCATTTATTAAAGTAATATTGGCAGCCTCAACACTTATTTCACTACCAATTTTTCCCATAGCTATTCCAACATTGGCCTTTTTAAGTGAAGGAGCATCATTTACTCCATCCCCAATCATGGCAATATTATGTCCAAGCATTTGTTCTCCTCTAATGTAATTTGTTTTGTCTTCCGGCAGACAGTTGAATTTAACGTTTCTAACTTTAACCTCTTTTGCAATGTGTCTTGCAGTTTTTTCGTTGTCTCCTGTAAGGAGTGTTGTTTTGATTCGAAGTTTCTTTAGATTTCTTATGGTTTCCTTTGAATTTTCCCGCAGGGTATCTGCAAGCAATACGTTCCCGATTAGTCTGCCGTTCTCTGCAACAAATATGGTAATATCACTGCTTTCGCTTTTGTAATCTTTCAAGTCAATGTTTTCAGATTCCATTAAATTTATATTTCCTGCAATCACTTTTGAACCGTTGATGATTCCGGTTACGCCTTTGCCGATATGCATTGTGAAATCTTCAATATCCAATAATTCCTCTGCATTATCATAATATTTTACAATTGCCTTTGCTATGGGATGCTCTGATTTTGATTCGAGTGATGCAAGCATTCTCATCATTTTTTTAGGGTTGTTGGAAATAATGTCAACAACTTCGGGGGTGCCGTATGTTAATGTTCCGGTTTTATCGAATACCAATTCATCAGTTCTTGCCAATTCCTCTATTGATGCTCCATCCTTTACTAGGATACCGTATTTGGTCAGGTTTCCAATTGCAGCCATAATTGCTGTAGGTGTGGCTAAAACAAGTGCACATGGGCAAAATACAACGAGAATTGTCACTGATCGTGCAATTTCGAATGTATACAGATATGTCAAGATTGCAGCTGTAAAAGCTATTGCAACAACAAATGTTGCCCATTTGTCAGCTTGGCGAACTACATTGGCATTTTCGGGAGATGATGATTCGACCAATTTGATTAATTTTTGAAGAGAACTGTCATCACTTACTTTTGTGGTTTCCATTGTAAATGAACCGTAAAGATTGATTGTTCCACTGTATACATCATCATTGGCTTTTTTATCAACAGGTATGGATTCTCCAGTCAATGTGGACTGGTCAATTGAGGTTTCACCATTGATTATTCTGCCGTCGGTTGGAATGCTTTCTCCAGGAAGCACTTTTAGGATATCTCCAATTTGAACTTCCGAAGCTAGTATTCTTTCTTCTTTTCCATTTCTAATTCTTACTGCAACTTGTGGAGTCATATTCACCAGTTCTTTGATTCTTCCTTGGGTTTTGGATACAGTATATTCTTCTAAAAATCCACCGATAGCCATGATTGTTGCTATTTCGCCGGCAGCAAATACCTCTCCGATTATTATTGATGCAACAATGGCTATTGAAACCAGTAAATCTGCTTTTATATCAAATTCCGTAATAAGTCCTTCCGCACATTCCTTAAAAATTGGAATTCCACATAAAATTACTGCAATCCAAGATAGATAATCTATGGATAGAATGAAACTTGCAATTAAACTTATGGCTGAAATCATTATCGCCAGCAAGTCTATTTTTTCATGTTTTGAGAATTTCATTTTAAACAGCCCTATATATAGTTATACCCGATAGGGTATAATTTGTATTTTTAAAAAAAATAAGATTTCAGCAAATTAAAATTTATAATAAATATAAATGTTTTAAATTAGCTAAAACCTTATTTAATATTAATTCATAGATTTATATTTAAGTGGCAATGAAAAATAATCAATAAATTAAATATTATATTTCATATACCTTATGGGGTATAAGGTTATTTTAATATATAAATGTTTTGATGGAATATTTCATTGACATAAAGTATTTCATATTTGAGATTAAAATTGAATATTATGAAATTGAATTATGTCGTTGAAGGAAAAGGAGAACCGTTAATATTTCTGCACGGTCTTTCCGATAATTTGAGATATTGGGAAGTTTTAACAAGCACTCTTAGGAAAAAATATCAAGTTATCAGAATAGACTTAAGAGGCCATGGAGAATCTGAGTTAGGTGATGATGAGATTACTATTGATACTTATGCAGATGATTTGAAAAACCTTTTGGATGACCTTAAAATAGATGCTGGAAATTTAATTGGATTTTCATTGGGAGGCGTTGTTGCAATGGATTTTGCAATCAGATATCCGAATTATGTATCTTCGATTGTATTGATGTCAACTTTTGCGAAATGCGATGAAAACATTACTACCACTTTAAATCAATTTAAAAGGGAACTTGATAGGGGCTATGATGAGTTCTATGATTTCATGATTCCTAAAGTATTGTGTCCTGAGGTAATTGAAAAAAACAGAGAAGAATTGGAGATGTTGAAACAGATTTCATCACAAAATGCAAATGTGGATGCATATAAAAAGGCTGTGGATGCATGTTTGAATTTCAATGTAGAAAATGAAATTGGTCAAATTGACGTCCCTGCACTGATTTTTGCCGGAAAGTATGATGAAATATTTTCTGTAAGTGTGCAGGAAAACATTCACAGGCATATTAATAAGTCAAAATTCATTGTTTTGGATGATGTAAGGCATAATCTTCTGGTTGGTATAAATAATGCAAAAATTTCTGCAATGATGGATGATTTCTATAAAAATGAGATTAATATCTGATTTTTTCAAGATGATATTCAAAATAGTTTATAAATAATGAATAATAAATAGGTTTTTATGGCAGAAAATATCGATGAAACTTCATTAAAAATCATGAAAGCTACATTGGTGGTTCTTCAAAGGGAAGGATCAAAAGCAACAACTAAAAAAATAGCTGCTGAATCTGGATTTAATGAATTGACAATTTTCAGGAAATTTAAAAACAAAAATAATTTAATCAATGCTACAAAGGAATATTATCTTAAATTATTGATGGATAAATTGGAAGATGCATTTGATTATGGTGAAGATGAGGATATAGAGGAATTTCTCAGAATCACATTTTTCGGCATATTGAATCTTGAAGAAAGTGATTTCGATATACTTAGACTTGCTATGGAAGAAGTAAGGGAGTCTTCAGACAATAAATCCATCATGCTTGAAGTTGCACTATTCATAATTGAAAAACTTGAAGGATTCTTTAAGATACAAATAGAAAAGGGAATCGTGAAGGATATGGATATCAGGTCAATAGCAGTAATGTGCTTCAATTCAATTTTCCAGTCAGTCCTATTGTGGAAGATATATTCTATTGATGTTGGTTTTGATACAAATCATTATGTGGACAATTTATTGAACATGCTTTTAGAAGGAATTGGCGTTCAAAAATAGAAATCAAACCTTAATGGGTTATGATTAAATAGAGTATATGAATTGATTTTTCAAATAACTATGAAGTTAAATTTATTTTACATTTTTCTGCACTAAAAACATTTAAATACTACATTTAATAGATTATTATTGGTATTTTTATAAAAATTAATAAAATCAGGTTAAAAATATGAATGATACAACAAAAATTTTAACAATTCAAGATATCTCATGTTACGGTCAATGTTCAATAACAGTTGCACTGCCTGTTGTTTCTGCTTTTGGAATAGAAACTGCAGTTCTTCCTTCTGCTGTTTTATCAACACATACATCAGGTTTCACTGGGTACACTGTTAGGGACTTGACAGAAGATCTTCCAGAAATTAGAAAACATTGGGAAAGTGAAGGAATATATTTTGATGCTATTTACACTGGTTTTATCGCATCAATGGAACAGTTGGATTATATAAAGGAAATAATTGATTCCAGATTAAAGCCTGACGGATGCGTATTTGTCGACCCGGCTATGGCTGACCATGGTGAATTCTATAATGGTTTTGACCAGGAATTTGCAGACAAAATGGGGGAACTTTGTAAATTAGGAGATTATATTCTTCCAAACACAACTGAAGCTTGTTATATTTTACATAAACCTTGGAAAGAGGAATTTACAAAAGAGGAAATGTTGGAAATGGCAAATGAACTTTCAGCATTCACCAAAAGATATGTTATCCTGAAAGGTGATACACACAAGGAAAATCAGCTTGGAATGGTTGTTTTGGATAAGGAGGAATCAACCTGTGAATTCGTATACAATGACAGGGTAGATTATGTCAGTCATGGTACAGGTGATGTATTTGCTTCATCGTTTGTGGGATCTGTCATGGTCGGAAAATCACCTACTTCTGCAGCTAAAGTCGCAGGTGAATTTACTAAAAAAGCGATTGAAAAGACTGTAGGTGATGAAACTCATACTTATGGAGTTAAATTTGAACAGGCGATTCCTGAACTCTATGACCTATTAAATCAAGTTGAATAGATTATTATACACCTGTTTGAAATACAAACAGGAAACAATTTTTTTTAATGTGTAGATGGCTATTGGTTTGATTTCATAGTTTCAATCTGTTCGTCACGACTTTTTAGCTTTAAAGTGAACAGAAATGCGATGAATGCCACTGCACTGGCTAAAATCAAACTTATTTTATATCCCATAATTCCTGCAAATGATGCTATGATTCCGCCGATTAGAGCGCCCCCTATTAACTGTCCAGCACTTGACAGCATATTGACAATGGCCTGACCAGCACCTCTTTCGGTAGGCTTAGCCTCACTTAAAACGATATATCTCAAAGGAGCTCCAATTATTGTTACCAAACCCACCCCTACCAGACAGCCTGCAATGATGAATAGCAGGAAGTTATTCGGATATATTGCAATTGCTATTAGGCCAATGGTCAGTAATATTGTTCCAACCATCATTATCTTACGTGAACCTGTGGAATCCAGAATCTTTCCGAGAATAGGTGCTGCAACGGCATTTGCACCTAAAATAGGAATAAGCATCAAACTTGCTAACTGGTCGTTCAGCCCCATTGAAAGAATAACAAGCGATGGGATGAATATTGCTGATGAATAGATTATACCATAGGCTAAAGTTTCTACACATGCAATTCTAATCTCCTTGTTCTTTAACATGTGTATTGCTACAATGGATTCTTCTGCTTTTTTTTCCACCCTGAAAAATATTGGAATCAATATTATGAATATCAACAAGAACGGAAGAACCTTTGAAGACAATAAGCTGCTGATGAAGTTACTTGAATCGATTTGGTTCAGGCCATATGCTAAAAATATTGAAAGCAAGCTTAGAATTAGGATTCCGGGATAATCTATTTTTAGTTTTCTTTTGTTTTCAGCATCCGGCAGAATATACAGTGCAAATAGTATTATGAAAATGCTGATTGGAATATTGATAGTGAAACACCAATTCCAGCCATAGGGTATTAATGCCGCTCCAACCAATGGTCCTCCGATTGCTGAAATTCCAAATACGCTTCCTAAAATTCCCAATGCTTTTCCTCGCTCTTCCAGTGGAAATGCATCTCCGATAAATGCTCCTCCTACAGGAAATATTCCACCACAGCCAAAGCCCTGTATTATTCTTCCTAAAAATATTGATTCGATATTTGCCGAAAATGCAATTAGGCATGATCCGATTCCAAAAAGAACCACATCCAAAATGAAAATCTTTTTTCGTCCATAGAAGTCTGAAAACTTGGCCATTACAGGTGAACCAATCATGAAAAAAATGACGAATAAGGTAAATATCCAGCTTGATTCTCTGCTGGTAAGGTTAAAGCTTTGTTCGATGGATGGCAGGACGGGTCCTATGATTCCAGTATCCAATGAGCCCATGAATACTCCTATTAAAAATAGGATTAGTATCAAATTCCGTGTTCTTGTATCTAAAGTTTTTTCTGTCATGCTATTTTTTGTTTTATTTTTTAAGTGAAATATAAAATTTAATTAATATTATATTCAATCTTTTATTTATTGTTTGTTTTTTTGCTTAAAAATACCTGTTAATTTTAATTTTTTCCAGTTTCTATTTGAATATATTTTAAATAAGCTCTGTGGGCTTTTAATTTTACTATACTATTCTTTAAAGTTAAACAAGTTTTATATAATATTCTTTACATATATATTATATTATAGATGTGTCATTTTTATTAAAGAAATGATTTTTATTAATGGTGGAAAATATGGATCTTTTTAATTTATCTTCAGCTCAGAAAATGCTTTTGTTTTCTGAGATAAACAATCCTCATAATGATTCTTTCTATCTTAAATTTAGAAAAAATTATGATTTGGAGGATTTTGATGCTGTAAAATCGGCAATTGAATGTATTTCAAAAGAATATTTGAATTTACAAATTAAATATGATGAAAATGGTGAATTTAAGCAATATTTCACTGATGGCCGTGTCGTCAATGTTGATTCATTTGACATTTCAGACGATATTGATGAATTCATAGAAGATTATCTCGATAAACCTTTTGATGACATTTTTGATAGTCCATTATACAGATGGGCAGTTTTGAAAACAGACGATTCGACTGTGCTTATCGGGGTTGTTCAGCATATTTTACTTGACGGAACCTCACTTTTTTCAATAATACCTCAAGAAATTGAAAGATACATGGATTGCGTTAAAGACAACAGTGAATTTGTTCCAATAGATTACTCCTATGACAGTTATGTTGATGAGGAGATAAAGTATCTCGCTTCAGATGATGCGCAAAACGACAAGAAATATTGGCTTAATTCATTGAAGGATTATAATCAGGACTGGTATTCATTTGATGATTCCGAATTGGGTTATCTTGAAGTCCTGTTTGACAAGACTCATGAATTCAATTACTCTCCATTCGTAACTTCCCTTGCACTTTGTTTCTTATATCTGGCAAAATCCAAAAAGGACAATAAATTATTCAAAGATTTGGTTTTAAACACTTCAGTTCATGGAAGATACTTCGGACAGGGTGATGCACTGGGAATGTTTGTTAATACAATTCCATTAAGGCTTGAGTATGATGAGGAATTGACATTTGATGAATTGCTTGCATATTCCAAAAAAGTTCTAAAGGAAGGTTTAAGTCATGCAAAATTACAGTTCAGTGAATATACTACTGATTTAAGAAATAACAACATTGACCCTGACTGCATTTCAATGGTTTCAATAGTATCCAACTCAACAGAATATGGCTCCAAATTCCTCACCCTTCAAAAGGACATCAAATTCCCGCTTCACTTCAGAATAAATAAGAATTTTTCAGATAAGGACGGCCTACAGTCCATATTTATAGAATATGACAAGTCATGTTTTGAAGCAAGAGAAATAGACTCAATCGGGCAGGGCATTAAAGATTTGGCAAGGCAGGTTGAAAATGATCCTTCCAAAAAATGCAGGGATTATGATATAGAAGAAGTTGAATTCTTTAAGGCTGAAAACTATTATAATAATTTAATCAATTCATTTGATAATCCAACAGCAATTTCACCTGATGTCAGCGGAGATGAAGTTGAATTTACAAAAATTTCCAGGCCAATAGATATTGATAAACTGAAGAATCTCTCTAACAAGTATTCTTTGACAAAAGAAAAATTATTGCTTGCAACTTTCCTTTATGACTTAACCAAGTTTTCATTTTCAAAAGATATTCTGATAGCTTATAATCGTGTTGCAGCAGGATACCACTTCAACACAGATTTAAGTGTGGGAGAATATTTCAACGATTTCAAAAAAACATTTGAAGAGTATAATTCATATCCTCTCATGAATAACAGAAAGCTAAACTTTGAAAGTGAAATATTGTTTTTCATCAGGGAATTCGACAGGAAAGATTATAAATTGGTATTGAATTATGAAAGTGGAAACATTAACATCAGATATGACAAATCATTCTATTCAAAAGAGCTCATGGAAGCATTTCTAGAGTCAATGGATGTGTTGCTGGATAAGTTTGACTGTGAAGATACTCTGTTGAAGGACATTTCAATCAGGCAGGAAATAGAATTGGATGAAGGATTCGAGATTGAACTTGCAAATGAAGGAATTGTAAACAGGGTATTTGAAGATATTGCATTGAAAAATCCTAAAAAGACAATACTTTATGCTGAAGACGGCCAACTAACATATGATGAATTGAACAGAAAAGCAAACAAAATCGCTAATGCATTAATCAAAAGGGGAGTAAATGTTGAAGATAGAATAATGTTCATGATGAGAAGGAACAGCGATTTGATTGCAGCAGTTTTAGGTATTGTCAAAGCAGGAGCAGCGTTCATTCCAATTGATCCTAATTATCCGAAAAACAGAATAGAGCAGATTCTTGAAGACAGTGATTCAAGATTTGTTATCGCCTCAACTGATATTGAATATGATGGTGAAAACAGGATTGATGTTGATGAACTTCTCAAAGAGGAGGATGATTCAAATCCAAAAATTGAATTGACTCCGGACAATCTATGTTTCTTAATCTACACTTCAGGTTCAACAGGAAAACCGAAAGGAGTAATGATTACCCACAGGGGAATAACCAACTATGTTGCCAATGTCGAGGAGAATGTGCCGATTTACGAGCTGAACCATAGATGCAATAAGTTTATTTCAATTTCCACCGTATCCTTCATTGTATTTTTAAGGGAAATATTCGGTACAATCTTGAATGGATTACCAGTAGTGTTTGCAAACGATGAACAGGCAATAGACCCATTACAGTTGGTTGAATTATTCAAATCAACCGACGCAGAAGGATTCGGTTCAACACCAACAAGATTACTTGAATACCTTCAGCTTGAAGAAATCCAGGAAGTTGTCGGCAAATGCAATGTCATAATTGTAGGTGGAGAAGGATTCCCACCTGTACTATATGACAGGCTGTCAAAATACACTTCAGCCGACATTTACAATTCCTACGGACCTACAGAAGTTACCATTGCATCACATTATAAATTGATAGACTCACCTGAAGTAACTGCAGGATGGCCTATGCTTAATGTAGTCTGCAAGGTAATGGATATAGATGGAAATCAGTTGCCTCCATATGTATCTGGTGAAATATATGTGGGAGGGGCTGGTATCGCAAGAGGATATCTAAACAATCCAGAACAAACTGATAAAGTGTTCATGCAACTGAATGACATTGCATATTACAATACAGGAGACCTAGGTAAAAAAGACACTTCCGGCGAGCTATATGTGTTGGGACGTAACGACACTCAAATCAAGCTTAGAGGTTTAAGAATTGAGCTGTCAGAAATAGAAGGGGCGATTGCAAACTTTGACAATATCACCCTTTCAAGTGTAGTGGTTAAAAAACTCAACTCAATAGAACATCTGTGCGCATATTTCACGGCCACCTGTGATATCGATATGGATGAGCTCAAACAGCACCTGGTTGATTCACTTCCTGAATATATGGTGCCGTCCTATTTCACACAAATGGAAGAATTCCCAAAAACACCTAATGGAAAAACTGACTTCAAAAACCTTCCAGATCCTGAAATTGATGTTGAAGAATTCATAAAACCAAGAACAGACCTTGAAAATGAATTGTTCAATATGGTATCTGACATCCTTGGAATTGATGAGTTTGGGGTCAATACTGATTTGTTCAGCATAGGATTAACCTCACTGACAGTAATCCAGCTAACTTCAGCAATATACAATAATCTTAATGCTCAATTGAACGTAACTGAAATCCTGAAATACAAGACAATTGAAAGAATAGCTTCAGAAATTAAAGTTGAAGAAGATGCATCTGCAGACATTCAGGAATTGTATCCGTTAACACCAAATCAGCTTGGAGTTTACTTTGACTGCATTAAAGACCCTGAAAATCTTGCATACAATCTTCCAAAGAAAATGGAATTTGACAATGGCATAGATGCAGAAAAGCTCAAATCATCAATCATCAAAGCCATAGATAATCACCCATACCTGAAAACAAGAATTATTATGGATGGTGGTGAAGTCTACCAGCAAAGAAGAGATTCCTTAAATGTCGATGATATGATTGAAATTGTAGATGAATTTAATGAGGATGAATTTGTGCAACCGTTCAAATTGGATGAAGGACCGCTCTTCAGGTTTAAGATAGTTGGAAATTCAATGCTTCTTGCCGATTTCCACCACATCATTGTTGACGGAACATCTCTAAACATTCTTTTTGATGAAATTGCAAAAATCTATGACGGTAAAGACTATGAGATGGAAGAGCTAGACGGATTCGAATATTCATTAAGTGAAAACAAGGTTAAACAGTCAACCCTCTATAAGGAAGCTGAATTGTTCTTTTCAAACAAAATAAATGAATTTGATAATGCAACATTGATTGCTCAGGACATCAACGGTGATGAGTCAGATGGTAAATCTGCAATGAGAGACATTTTCATTGACAAGACTGCCGTTGACGGATTCTGTTCCAAATCAAGCATCAGTCAGAATAATCTGTTTTTGGCAGCAACTTCATTTGTAATAAACAAATTCGTTTTCAACAGAGATACATTAATTGCTACAATCACTAACGGAAGATTCAATCCTAATCAGCAAAAAACATTGGCAATGATGGTTAAGACATTGCCGTTGGCATTGAAATTAAACTCACAGTCAACACTTAAGGAATATCTTGAATACATAAACCATGAATGGCTCAACGTATTGGCATATTCATCTTATCCTTTAACAGAAATATCAAATGAATTCGACATCGCTCCGGAAATATTCTATGCTTATCATGGAAAAATCATAGAGGACATTGAAATTGCCGGCATGAATGTTGAAAGACAGTCAATTGACTATGACGGATTGAAATTCAAGATAAACATCAATGTAGTTGAAGTCGACAATCAATACAGAATTTTCTGTGAATACAACGACCAGCTATACTCAGAATCTTTAATTGACACATTGCTTGATTCTATTAGAATTGTCCTAAACAAATTCCAGACATTCGATGAAAATACTTTGATGAGCGATATTTCAATCATTGAAAATGATGATTGGGGCGTTGACGATTTTGAATATGATGAAATTCCTGAAGACAGATTAAACAAGATATTTGAGAATCAGGTTGAATTGCATCCGGACAGGGTTGTATTGTATGCAACAGATGGTGAGTTCACATATGCCGAATTAAACGAAAAGGCAAATAGAATTGCTCATGCCCTCATCAAAAAAGGAGTCGGTCCTGAAGATAGGGTGATGTTCATTCTAAACAGAAACAGCAATGTAATCGCATCTGCATTCGGTATCTTAAAATCCGGTGCTGCATTCATTCCGGTGGATTCAGAATATCCTTCAGAGAGGATAGAACATGTGCTGACTGACAGTGAATCAAAATACATTATTATTGATGATGTAATTGAGAAAAAGGGCATCAATTTAAGTGATTACAGTGAAAACCTATTGGATATTAATGAATTGCTTAAAGAGGAAGACACTTCCAATCCTGACCCTGATGTATCAGGCAGCAATATGGCTTACCTTATCTACACCTCCGGTTCAACAGGACTTCCAAAAGGAGTAATTCTTGAACATGGAAACATTGCAAACTTCGTATATCCTGATCCAAGAAACGTATGTACTTATGAACTGGTCCACAATCTTGAAAAAGAGGATTATAAGGTATTGTCTACTACAACCGTTGCATTTGACGTATTCCAACAGGAATTGATGGGGTCCCTATTGAATGGAGTTCCAATGGTATTTGCAAATGATACAGAGTATAAGGATCCAATTGAGATGATGGACCTTATACGCAGGAGCGGTGCAAACGTTTACGTTGCAACACCTTCAAGATTGCTTCAGTATCTTGAAATCGAAGCGATGCAGGAGGTAATGTATGGATTTAAGGTATACATCCATGCGGGAGAGCCGTTCTCTGCGAGATTGTATGAACTCCTATCCAAAAACTCCAAAGGAAAATTCTTCAACATGTACGGACCAACCGAAACAACAGTATACTGTAACGGTCATCTTTTGGAAAGTCCAGACATCCACATTGGAAAGGAACTATTCAACGTTCATGAAATGGTTATGGACTTCGATTCAAATCCTCTGCCTCCAAATGTCATCGGTGAGTTGTTCATTGCTGGAAAAGGTGTTTCAAGAGAATACCTTAACCGTCCTGAGAACAATGCAAAAGCCTATGAGATAATCAATGGAGTAAGGTTCTACCATTCCGGAGACTTTGTTAAAGTTACACCTGAAGGAAACTATTATGTGTTCGGAAGAATGGACAATCAAATCAAGCTTAGAGGTTTAAGAATCGAAATAGGTGAGATTGAAGTTGGTCTTGGAAATTATCCTGGAATCAAATCAGTTGCAGTTGTAGTTAAAAATATCAAAGGAAATGACCATTTATGTGCTTACTTTACGGTTCATGATGAATACAAGGATGAAAACCGTGAAGAAAATGGCTATTCAATTGATATAGATGACCTCAAGGCTTCACTTGCTGAAAAGCTTGTATATTATATGGTTCCAACAGTCTATATGGAACTTGATGAAATGCCTCAAACAGCAAACGGCAAAACAGACTTGAGAAACTTGCCTGAACCTGAACTCATTACAGAATATGTTGCTCCTGAAAATGAGATTGAAGCATTCTTTGCTAACCTATTTGGTGAAATATTAGGTCTTGATGAAGTAAGTGCAACAGACAGTTTCTTTGAAATTGGTGGAACTTCTCTTCTCGTTACTAAAATCACAATGGAAGCTTTAAACCGTAATTATAATTTGAATTATGGTGATGTGTTCTCAAATCCTACTCCAAGAGCATTGTCCGAGTTCATTTTATCGGATGAAACAATGGACAAAAAGGCTGAAGTTACCTATGACTACACACAGATTAACAATCTGCTCAAGAAAAACAACCTCGAAGCACTGATTGATGGTGAAATTGAAGAAAGTTTAGGAAATATATTGCTTACAGGAGCAACTGGATTTTTAGGAATACATGTATTGCGGGAATTCTTGGAAAATGAAACAGGAGATATTTACTGTTTTATTAGGGCAAATAAGGTCCTGAGCGGTGAAGAAAGGTTAAAATCATTACTCTTCTATTACTTCTCAAATGAATATGAAGAACAATTCAACAACAGGTTGCATGTCATTGAAGGGGACATTACCAACATTGAGGACTTTGAAAATCTTGCTTCTGAAAAAATCGATACCATAATCAACTGTGCAGCTAACGTAAAACACTTCTCATCCGGAACTGATATCGAGGATATCAACCTTGGAGGTGTAATAAACGGACTCAAATTTGCAAAGATGAAATATGCAAAATATGTGCAGGTATCCACATACAGTATTGCAGGTGAAAGTATAGACAACTACCCTCCTGTTGATGTCAAATTCTCAGAACATGATCTCTTTATCGGTCAGGCAGTTGACAACCAATATCTCAGCTCAAAATTCCTTGCAGAACGTGCGGTATTGGAAGCTGCAGTTGAAGATGATTTGGATGTAAAAATCATGAGGGTTGGAAACCTTATGGCAAGAAGCTCAGACAGCGAATTCCAAATTAATTTCGAATCAAACGGATTCATAAATCGTTTGAAAGCATTTGTAACAATTGGAAAAATGCCTTATTCCATGCTTATGAACAATGTGGAATTTTCACCGATTGACACTACTGCAAAAGCTATTGTTAATCTTTCAAAAACTCCTAAAGAATGTACTGTATTCCATCCATATGATCACCATAGCGTTTGCTTCGGCGACATCATTGAAATTATCAAGCCTTTAGGATTGAATATTGAGCCTGTTGAGGAAGATGATTATGAAACTGCTTTGGATGAAGCACTTGCCGACAAGTCAAAGCAGGAGGGAGTATCAGGTCTTATCACATCAATCGGTTCTGGAAAAGTCAAAAAAATCTGGATGCCGGTCGACAATACATACACCATTCAGACATTATATCGTTTGGGCATCAAATGGCCATTCATATCCGAGGAGTATATCTATAATTTTGTAAAATTCCTTGAAGATTTAGATTTCTTCAGTATCTAGGGGTATAACATGTATGAAAGAAATTATGAATTATTAAGAGCAAAATTCAGTGAATTTTTCCTGCCGACATTGTTTACATCAATGGCAGGAAACATTTGCTTGTTTGTAGACGGTTTGATTGTTACATTTTTGCTTGGAGCAGGAAACCTCTCTGCAATCCAGATTGTCGCTCCGGTAATAACTTTTGTCAATCTCATCTATTGGATGATAGGATTGGGCGGCAGCGTACTTTGTTCCGTTTCAAAGGCGGAATTTGATGATGAAAAAAGTAACAGTTACTTTTCGGTTTCAATAATTGCCCTTTTGACAATTGGAATACTGATTGCAGTTTTCGGTGTTTTGTTTTCACAAAGCATCTCCCAGTTTCTGTGCTCATCACAGCCTGCCTTGACTAATGATGTAAGACAGTTTTTCACTGCACTTATAATAGGTATGCCATTTTTATGTTATATGATGAGTTTGTCATACTTCATAAGGGCGGATGGAATCCCAACACTTCCATTCAGAGCCATATTAATTGCAAATATTTTTAATCTCTGTTTTGATATAATATATATTCAATATGTGGGAATGGGAATTGCAGGTGCTGCTTTGGCTACAACAACAGGTTACATTGTAGGTTCAATAATCATTTCATATTACTTCTTTAAGGATGAGCGTACATTGAAATTCATAAAACTGAAATTAGGTTCATTTTTCAGCTATCTTAAAAGAATTGTAACTTCAGGGTTTTCCTCATCATCAACACAATTGTACCTAACTCTAAAACTGTTCATAATGAACATCCTATTGGGATGGTATATAGGAAAATCAGGGCTTGTCGCATTTGGTATATGTTACAATAGTCTGTTCATATTGTACATCTTCCTGATTGGAACCGCACAGACAATGTCACCTATCGTATCAGTTTACTTTAAGGAAGAAGACTATTCTGGAGTAAGCTATGTAACCAAAAAGTCTCTAAAAATAGTTTTGGTCGCAAGCCTGGCTCTATCTATATTGTTCATTGTTTATCCGCAGGCATTGCTGTTCCTCTACAGCGTTAAAGATCCTGCTGACATACCTGTGGTTTTAAATGCATTGAGAATTTTTGCAATTAGCTATGTGGGAACTGCAATTACATTTCTATACACATTCTATGCTCAGGCAATTCAGCAAAATAAATTGTCAACAATCATTTCATTGCTTGAAGGATTCATCGTACCTATTTCATTTGCAGTGGTATTGTCATTCATATTTGGCGGAAATGGAATTTGGGTTTCATTTGCAATAGCTGAAATCATAACAATTCTGTTTATTTTTGCTTATTCAAAATACCTCAATAAAAGTACAAATGGCGAATATAGCGGATTCTTTATTAACAAACACAATGACGATACAAAAGTATTTGAGCATACAATCCATGGGGACGTAAACGAAGCGGTAAATCTGTCTCGTGATGTTAAGGATTATCTCAAAGCAGACAAATCAGCAACATTGGTCAGTCTTGCTATTGAAGAAATGCTTGTAAACATAATCAACACCAATGAAAGCATTGACACAATAGACGTTATCGTTAGGGATAATGATGATAATATTCTGATTTCCATTAAGGATACTGGTATCGACTTCAATCCTGTTGTTGAAAATGAAAACTTGGAATTTGACAATATTACCATGTTGAATAAAATTGCTGATAAAATTGACTACTCCAGGGTTTTGGGTTTAAACAGTACAGTCATCACCATCAACAAATGATATCATTGAAGTGGGGGCAATCCTCCACAATCTAATTTTTTTAAACATTAACATCGACCATTTCTGTCATAAAATTTCATTTGAATACTGGTTGATATATGGTGGAATTAAATTCAGATGGATTTTCAATAACTTCATAATTAATGTCAGATACATGCAACTAAATTAAAGCAAAAAATTTTTCTTTTCATTTAATGATTCGAATATCACAAATCCTTTATTCAATTTTGGAGCTATGATAAGTCAAGTACATTAAACAATCGATTTTACATAAGTATAAAAATTATTATCAATAAAATTACTATCAATTATGTTTGATGATACTTCTTATTTAGAAAAGTTTTCGCTTAAATACTCGGAAAATGTTCCCAAAGATTATGACATTTCTGAAATCCAGTTCACATATGATTTTGTCTTTCCAGTTTTAAAACAAGGCGCTGGTATTGATGAAGCTATCGGTGGTGTTGTCAAAGAATATAAGTTGTCTGAAGATTATTTGAGAGAATATTTCATTGAAAATAAGTATATATTAAACAAGGCGAAGATGAAAGACATTTCAGCACAGCTCAATGAGTACAATACCAAAACCCTAAAAAAAATCCTGAAAAGCCACGGCATTAAAGCTTCAGGAAAAAGAGAAAAGATAGAAAAGAGAATAATTGACAACAAACTCATTGAAAATGAGTATTATCTATCATCAAAATCCAAAGTATTTTATAAAAATAAAAAACGAAGAATAAGAATTTTCAATCAATATCTCTCCAATCATTATTATTTCAATGAATTCAATGAATTTTATATGGACAACTATAGGAAAAAAGAGGCCAACATTCCCATTGAATTCATTAACATTCATATCAGAAAGGCTATTGATGAAAAAAATCATGAAAGCTATGTCTTAAACAATCAGGTGATGGCAGAACATTTCTTCAAAAAGGAGAACAACAGAAAAATGTTGGTGCATGTCTTGAAAAACTATTGCATGAACATAAATCCAATATGGAAAATCAATGACCTGGAAGACCATAATGGCGTTCTTTTGGAGACATATGAAAATTTGGTATTTCTGCATGATAATTTCAGCAAAAATACAATTATAAATACATTTTATTTTATTTGGGATTCATTTGATTTTGAAAAGATAATAGTAACAAAATATGATGCATATAGGATATTGAAAGACATTTTGAACTTAAAGAATCTCGATAAGATTAACAATGATTTGAATAATCGTTTTTATGAAAATGAAGATTTAAAGATTAAACGTATAACTCAAAAAACATTATTTGATTTTTAAGGACTTGATATTGTGAACATTTTAATATCTAATGATGATGGTGTTTTTGCACCAGGCATATTGGCTGCAAAACAGGCGGTTGAGGATTTGGCAAATGTTTGTGTTGTGGCACCTGACAAGAATAACAGCAGTGTCGGTCGTCGCCTAACATTGTTTAAACATTTGGAAATTAACCAGTGCGAACTTGAGGATGGAAGCCCGGCCTATTCTGTGTCAGGCAGTCCTGCAGACTGTGTTGTGGTGGGTGCCGATTATGTGATGGATGCAAAGCCAGATTTGGTGATAAGTGGAATAAATCAGGGAGTTAACATTAGCTGTGACATTACCTCTTCAGGTACTGTATGCGCTGCATTTGAGGCAGTCAGTCTTGGAATTCCTGCAATTGCAGCTTCATTGTTTATGGATCCAAAAACATCCTACAAGCAAGATGAAAATGGCAACTGGCATATGGAGTATGATTTCACTCTGGCAAAGAAGGTTCTGCATGATATTGTCTCAAAGATAATTGATGATGGATTTCCCGATGATGTTGATTTATTCAATCTGAATGTGCCGTCAAACTATGATTCTGAAGAAGTTAAAATAACCCATCTGTCCCATAAAATGCTTGATAAGCAAGTCATTGACAATACTGATGAAGAAAAAATGGAAATATTTAATTATCCGTTGGAGGATAATCAGGAAAGTGATGGCTTAATTATGATTACTCCTGATTTGGTAAAAGATTATGAGGAAGGCAGTGACGGATATGCATTGATGGTTGATAAGTGTCCCAGCTTAACCCCTCTTAAAGTCAATATGACTTATGATGACTTGAAGAATTGGTGATTATTTCGATTATTTGACTTTTTTCATTTTAACAGTCGTTCGACATCACTTTTGTGTTCAAACAAAACACAGCCACCTTCATGATCATCCATTAAAATGCCTTCATCTCTCAGTGATTTAAATAGTTTTGAGTTGAGTGCTTCAAGTAATGTGGCATCCTTAACGTTCATGTCTGAGTATGGTGAAGCCGGACAAGGTTCGGCACCGCCATGGGAATTGATATGGAAAAATCCCCGACCTGCTGCAAGACATCCTCCTGAAGTCTTTTCATCTCCCGGAAACGACATGAAGAGCATATCATTGTAATCCTCTCGCAAATGTTCAAGTTCGCTTAAAAGCAGTTCCCTTTCACTATCGCTTGGAGCCAAATCTACGGTATTTTCATTGACAGGCACATATTCGATGAAAAATATTACCTTGCAGCCCAAATCATGTAGCTGGTCTATATATTTCCTTGAAAGCAGGTTTTTTAAATTTCCTTTTGTAAATGTCAAAGATGCACCAAAAATTATACTTTTTTTCTTCATTGTTTCCATAGATTCAATCAGCTGTCTGTATATTCCTTCGCCTCTTCTTAAATCGGTTACTTCTTCATTTCCTTCTATCGAGAGGACCGGCACTAAATTTCTATTGGCATCAAATAATTTCAGATAATTCTTGTTGAGCATGGTTCCGTTTGTAAATATGGGAAACAAAATTTCAGGATATTTGCTTGCCTTAAGAATAACATCTTCCCTAAGCATCGGTTCTCCTCCGGCTAAGACAATGAAACTTATTCCCATCTCTTTTGCCTGTATGAATATGTCTTCCCATTCATCATCAGTTAGCTGGTTTACAGGTTCTGTATCTGCGCATGCATCATTTGCCCTTGAATAACATCCTGTGCAGTGGAGATTGCAGCTGCTGGTAATACTTGCTATCAAAAAAACGGGAATGTTTTGACCGTTTTTGCTATGTTTTTGTCTTATTTTTGTGGCTTTTCTAGCATGTTTTGAAAATTTAAGCAGATATATGATTTCTTTTGGATTTCTAATGCATGCTCTCATAGAATCCTTCAGGATGTATTCCACACCCTCTTCCAGATAATCCTGTATTTTGAAATCCATCTATTTCACCTTAACGCTTTCAAGTAGGAATTTAGCATGTTCTTCTGTTTCATAAAAGAAATTGTCCAGGCAACTTTGAGGAATGTCGTCATATTTTGCAAATATTTCAATAAGTGTAATATTCCTTTGCAAGCATCTTGGGATTTGAGTCCTTTTTGATTATTCCATTTTCCTTTAAGATGGTAAAAAATCCATTCCAGAATATCAACGGTTTTATAAGTATCTCATTTTGGAAAAACGTTCTAATCTTCTCGTTATAATACATCTGAATGAAAATCAATTTCCAGATTTTCAGGTTTCTTTCTTCAGATAACATTTCCTTTATGGCTTCAGACCCCATATGGTAGAATTTTTCAGGGTCTTTAAGTAAAATCTCATTGTCGTTTGACAGCATATTGTCAGTACTGTCGAATAGTTGATTGTATTCGAATTGCTCTTCAAAATATTCTAAGATATCCATCAATATTGCTTCCTTTGATGAATAATGGCTATATATTGAACTTTTTTTAATTCCAACACCATCAGCAATTTCTCTAAGTGAAACAGAATCATATCCTTTTTTTGAAAATAAATCTATTGATACATTAAATATTTTTTCTTTGGTATTCATATTGCCTACCTACCGTTCGTTAGTATACTATTTTATTTGATGATATATAAATCTAACTGAAATCTTGAACCTCTCCGGCTTGTAGAAGCTGGAGATTCTTAGGCCATGCCTATTTTTTCGTCAAAGCATTTCCATTCATAATAATATGTGGATTTTCCTTGACTATTAGGCATGAAATCTACTAAGCAT